>DATJZY010000132.1 GCA_035577985.1 Candidatus Eisenbacteria bacterium | reverse complement strand
GAATCACCCGGCCAGCGCCGGTACCACGTCGCGCGCGAGCTGCGCGACCGACGCCATCGCGATCTCGCGCGGCATGCCGGTCGAGCCGGGGATCACGTGCACGAAGTCGAGCCCGAGCGCGGCGAGCTGCCGCAGCCGGCGGATCGCGACGTCGGAGGGGCCGGCGATCGCGAACCAGTCGACGAAGTCGTCGTCGATGCCGGCGGTGTGTGCGACCCCCGTGCGCGTGTGGTCGCGCATGTCGTAGTGGTCGCGGATGTAGAGCACCGCGCGGCGCAGCGGCGGCGGCAGCCGATCCGGGTCGCTCCCGCGCATCGACGAGAAGCGCGCGAACGTGGCGACCGCGCCGCGCACGGCGTCGCGCGCCTTCGCCACGTCGTCCGACACCACGCAGTTGACGAACGCGCCGTACCGCAGCGCACCCGGATCGCGCCCCGCGTTCCGCGCCGCCGTGCGTGCGTGCTCGAGCGCGGCACCCAGGTGCTCGGGGTCGGCGCCGACGGCGAAGCAGATGCGATCGGCGTGGCGCGCCGCGAGCTCGATCACGCGGCGTCCCGTCGCCGCCACCTCGACCGGCACCTTCGGCGCACGCACCTCGGGCAGCCACTCGAGCCGGCTCGCAAAGCCGTCGCGATCCACCGCCTCGCCGCGAAGGTACGCCTGCACCGTGGTGAGGTAGCGCTCGAAGCTCGCGAGCGGGTCGAGCGTCTTGCCGATCCGCTGCACCGACGAGTCGCCGCGCCCGATGCCGAGCACCGCGCGCCCGCCGCTCTCGACCTGCAGCGCCAGCGCGGCCGACGCCGTCACCGCCGCATCGCGCGTGACCGAGTTCGTGACGCCTGGGCCGAGACGGATCCGCGACGTCGCCTGCGCGGCCAGCGTGAGCTGGCCCCACACCTCGGGCGCCAGGTTCTGGCTGTCCGGGAGGATCAGGCTCGCAAAGCCGAGATCCTCCACCATGCGCGCGTTCTGCGCGGCGCGCTTGGGAATCGGGACCATGGTGAGGCCGACGTCCATGGCGACACTCTACTAGCAGGTATCCGACGTCGACCAGGGAGGGCTCGAAGACGGCTAGGCGCCGCCGACCATGCGGCGCAACTCGACGACGGGTATCGTCCGAAGTGCGCGCCGCCGGTAGCGCGAGAACGTCGGATACACCCCGAGCAGCTTCGGCCAAGCGGCCTCCGCCTCCTCGTCGCTGAGCGTTCGAGCTCGATACCGCTGCGTGCGACCGTCGGTCGTCGCCCGCACATCGGGATGGGCGACCAGGTTCAGATACCAGCCGGGCGGAACTCCGCTGCCCGCGAAAGAGGCCGCGACGAGCAGCCGGCCCGCATCCCTGGCGTAGAAGAGCGGCGTCGAGCTTTCCTTGCCCGTCTTCCGCCCGCGGGTGGTGAGGACGAGCGCGTCGCCGCCGATCAGCTTCGCCCGCTGAAATCGTTGCAAGAGACGGGCGTGAAGCCTGCTTCCCGCGCGGATCACCCGGGGGTTCCACCCGCGCCACGTCAGGAGGCTGGCGATGAGCTTGGGAGGCGGCCACATGCCTCACCGTAGGAGCAAGCCGCGTGCCGCCGGTCTCGTCGCGAGCCTACGCGAGGTTGGTGTCGCGCTCTTCGCAAGGCTGAGAACGGCGACGAGTCCGGCCTCGGCTCCTCGGCCCCAGCAACCTGCGTCCCTCCGCCGACAGCGCCCGCGGCCGCCGCGTCTCCGGATCGATCATCACCTCGACGCTGTCCGCCTCGGCCGCGACGCGGCCGTCGCAGCCGAGTATCCGGTAGCCGAACGTGATGCTCGACGTGCCGACGCGGGCCACGCGCACACCGACCCGGAACGCTTCGCGCGCGAGCAGCGAGCTCACGTACTTCACGTGGACGTCGGCCACGACCGACGGGCGAAAGTGACGCCCGTGCGGGTCGACGGCCCGCACCCAGCGCGCCCGCGCCTCGGACAGGTAGGCGACGTAGACGTGGTTCGCCATGTGCGCCTGGGGATCCAGGTCGCGCACGAGCACCTCGAAGGCGAACCAGTGATACCCGTCGGCGTCGGGCGTCAGTTGCCGAGATTCCAGAACCGCACCGCGTTGTCACAGATGATCTTGCGGCGCTCCTCTTCGGGGACGTTCACGAAGAGCTCGTCGATCACCTTGCGCGAGTACGGCCAGTCGTTGCCGTGGTGCGGGAAGTCGGTCGACCACGCCATGTTGTCGACGCCCACCTGGTGGCGCACCGACACGCCGTTGTGATCGACGATGAAGGTCGCGAGCATGTGGTCGTGGAAGTAGTCGCTCGGCACCTTCTTCGTCTTGGTGTTCGTCCAGTGGCGGTTCCGCCAGTAGCGGTCGTCGACCATCTCGAGGAAGTGCGGGATCCAGCCGACGCCGACCTCGATCAGGCCGAGACGGAGCTTCGGGAAGCGGTCGAACACGCCCTGGAAGATCATCTCGACCATGATCGGCATCGTGTACATGAACGCCGACGCGCCGATGGCGACCGAGCCCTTGTTCGACGCGCCCATCTTCGCCTGCTGCGCCGCGAGGAGGAGGTGGATCGAGACGGGCATGTCGATGTCCGCGGCCGTCGCCCAGAAGGCATCGTCCTCGGGGCGCAGGTTGTCGCCACCCGACGGCCACGCCGAGAGCGCGACGCCCTTGTAGCCTTCCTTCTTCGCGCGCTTGAGCTCCGCGACCGACGTCTCGATGCCGACGTTCGGCGTCTGGAAGATGCCGATCAGACGCTCCGGATCGGCGGCGCAGAAGCCGTCCTTGAGCCACCGATTGTACGCCTGGATGCCGGCCAAGTGCGCTTCCTTGTTCTGCTGCTTCATGAACGTCAGCATCGCGCGCTGGGGCGGGTAGAGGATCTCGGCGTCGACGCCGTCCTCGTCCATGATCGCGAGGCGTTTGTCGCCGATGTAGCAGCCCGGATCGATCTCGCGCTGAGCGCCGTTGGTGGGCTTGCCGAAGCGGGCGCCCGTCCACTTGAGGTCCTCGGGACGCGTGCCGACGCAGGTGACGAGGCCGAGCGGCTCGGGCGTGGTCGCTCCCATGTACAGCCACGCGTGCCCGCCGTCCTTGTCCTCGACCAGCTTCGGGGCGGTGTCGAGGTACTTCTTCTCCAGCCACTTGTCCCACAGATCGGGCGGCTCCAGGGTGTGCGAGTCGGCCGAGATGATGCGGTATGCGCGTGCCATCCGAGGTGTCCTCCAGGGGGGTCTGCGTTAACGAACGAACGTTCATACCAATACCGGCACGGTCGAGCCAAGCCCCCCGGCTGGCTTGACCGGACAGGGGCCGGGGCCGCAGGGTCGGGGTCCGATGGGGGGTGGGCTCGGACCGCACGACCTGGTGCTGTGCGCCGGAACGCTGCCCAGGGCCAGCTTCGGGGAGCGCGTCCGGGCGGCCGTAGCGGGGGGCTTTCGCGGCATCTCCCTGTGGACCCGCCACTACGAGCGCGAGCGCGCGACGGGCGCGACCGACGCCGACATGCGGGCCATGCTGGCGGACCGCGGCCTCGTGGTCTCGGAGATCGAAGCGCTCTCGGACGTCCTCGGCACACCCGGGACCTCGAGCGGACCGGGCGATCGCGAGGTGACCTGCTACCGCATCGCCGACGGCCTGGGGGCGCGATCGCTCAGCATAGCCGAGGGGCCGGGTGCGCCGGGTGCTACCGCCCCGCTTGCCGACGACTTTGCCGCGATCTGCGATCGCGCCGCAGCCCACGGCCTCCTCGTCCACGTCGAGTTCTGGCCGGGCTCGCGCGTCGACCTCGCGACGGCGATCGCGGTCGTGCGCGAAGCGGCGCGGCCGAACGGCGGAGTCCTCGCCGACAGCTGGCACATGGCGCGGGGACCGGGATCGGCGGACGTGTTGCGTCGCGCGACGGACGTGCCGATCCTCGCGGTCCAGATGAGCGACGGCACGCTTGCCCCGAGTGGCGGGGACTACGTGCAGGAGACGATGCGGCGCCGGCGGCTTCCCGGCGAGGGCGAGTTCGACCTGCGCTCGTTCGTACGGCTCGTGGACGAGCGCGGCTCGCGCGCGCCGATCGGCGTCGAGGTGCTGTCCGACGCGCTCGCCACGCTCGCGCCCGAAGAGGTCGGACGCCGCGCCGGCGCCGCCGCACGCGCCGTGATCGGGCGCGCCAGGGAGGAACGATGAAGATTCCGGACGACGTCGCCGAGTTCCTCGGCCGCCACACCCGCGCGTTCCTGCTGACGCGGCGCCGCGACGGCGCGCCGACCATCCACCCCATGACCGGCTTCTTCGCCGACGGGCGGATGACGATGTCGACGTACCGCAAGAGCGCCAAGGCGCGGAACGTCGAGCGCGACCCGCGTGCCGGCTGCCTGGTCGTGAACGGCTACGGCAAGGACGACGCGCGCGGGGTGGGGCTGCGCGGGCGCGGCAGCCTACGGCAAGCCGAGCTGGCGGCGATGCCGGCGACGGACCGTGCTGCGCCGAAAGTCTCGGACGGCGTCGCGGGCCGTGTCGCCGAGCGCATGGCGTCGGGGAAGCGGATCTTCCTCGACGTCGAACCGGACGAAGCCGCGTTCGTCCAGCGGCTGTGGAGCGAGTGAGCGATGCCGCGCGAAGCGATCGCCATGACCCGCGACGAGCTGCTCGCGTTCCTGGGCGCGCAGCGCTGGGCGGCCCTCGCGACCCTCGATCCGGACGGCACGCCGGTCGGCGACCTCGTGCCGATCCGGCTCGACGGTGACGAGCTGCGCTTCGCCGTGCCCCGCGGGGCGCGCTCGCACGCGAACATCGAGCGCGACCCGCGCGTCGCCTGTGCGGCGGACGAGTTCCCGTCGTACTACGAGATCCGCGGCGTGGTCGCGCACGGACGGGCGACGGTGCGCGCCGGCAGCCCGCTCGGCGCCGACTGGATCGAGTACGGGGTGCCGCTCGACGACACGTCGAGCTTCGACTTCCGGAAGATCCATCGGAAGTACTAGGCGATCAGGGGACCACGGCGATCGAGAGCGGGAAGCGCGAGACGAGTCCGCTGACGTCGACGCTGACCGCCGGCCCGGCAGGCACCGTGCTCGGCGACGAATCGTTGAAGCAGCAGAACCCCGCGTTGAAGGTCCCTCCGGCGAGCATGCAGTCGCCGGCGGTCGATGTGCTGGCGTAGGACATCGTCACTCGGGACTGGATCGGATCGCCAGCGTAGTACGCCGTCGATCCCATGAAGAAGGCCGGGCGAAGGAGCCCGTTGAAGGCTTGGACGAGCGGGGCGCCCGCGCAGTTGGAGGCCTCGTAGACGAGGCGCACGAACGTCGAGAAGCGGTCGGTATGGACGGCGGTGCCGACGACTACGTCACCGATCCGGAGCACCGTGCCGAACTCTTCTTCGGCGAACAACGTCGGCGACAGCCTCTGCCCGGCGGCGTCAATGAGCTGCCCGGCCGGACCGGGCGCCCCGGGATCGCCCGGGGCTCCGGGTGCGCCGACCTTGCCGAGCGTCGTGAGATCAACCGGCTTCTCCCGACGCTTGCACGTTTGCCGGACGCGAAGCGCTCCGGAACGCGTGGTGCACAGGACGTCGGCGTGGCTCGACACCACGACACCCGTGATGAGGACGAGTACCACCCCGGCGACGGTGCGCCTCACGGCACGACCTCCGCGTGGAAGGGTGGCGCGAAGCCGAGGCTCGCGAGATCGAGCGTCATGGCCACGCCCGCATCCTCCGTCCCTCGGTCGGACATCTCGCAGCACAGGCCGCTCGGGAGCACGACGCCCCCGCCGTTGGTGCAGTCGGTGGGTGTGGTGTCCGCGAACCCGTTGCTCAAGATGTGCACCGGCTGCAGCGGCAGCCCCGGGTAGTAGAGGGTCCCCCCAATGGTGACGGTGCGGGGCGCGAGGGGTTCGAACACTTCCACGTACGCCGTGCCCGAGCAGTCGCTGGTTGTGTACGCCAGCGCCCTGTCCGCAGGAAAGCCCGACGTGTCGGCGCGCACGATCACCGCCTGGCCGCCAGCAACCATGAGGACGTTCGCGCCCGAGACCAGCGGTCCGACCGACCGCCCGTTGGCATCGACGACACGAGAGCCGCTCCCCGGCGGTCCCGGGTCGCCCTTGGGGCAGACCGCGCCCAGCTGGACGAGATCGAGTTGCGTCTCCTTCTTCTTGCACTTCTCGCGCAGGATGACCCCGCCAGCGCGGTTCTTGCAGAGGACGGCCGCGAAACCGTGTCCGAGATCGATGACGAGAAGTGCGGCGAGCACGATCGCCGCGGTGCGCGTGGTGTTCATGGCGCGACCCGTACCACGGGTCGCGCCGGTCGGGTCAACCCCGTCTCAACCCTTGGCCGGCATGGACACGACGCCGCGGAACGGCGCGAATGGGGGCGCCGGCGCATGCGCGGTGCGGAGCTCGTCACGCAGGCAGAGGGCGGCGCGCGTTGGCGGCACCGCCGTGACGGCGGTGACCGTACCGTCGGCGCCCACCTCGACGTAGAGGTTGAACGGGGCCGCGGCGACGTTGCCGACGCCTCCTCCGAGGCAGCCGCGGAGCGCGTCGGGTCGCGCGACGAGGAGATCGCCCGAGAGGCTCGCGCCGTAGGCGGCACCGCCGGGGCTGTCGCGATCGGCGGCGATGGCGGCCGACCAGGTGAGGAGGCCGCGCACGTAGCTGTCCGCGTTCGCGCCCGCGATACCGGAGCGCTCGAGCGCGAGGCGCAGGTTCGAGTTCGCGGCGCCTGCCGACGGGTTCAGGCGCACCGCCTCGCTGAAGTGGTGCAGCGCGCTCTCGACGTCGTTCTTCTTCAGGAGGAAGACCCCGAGGTCGTTGTGCGCGCGCCAGTAGCCCGGCTCGATCGCGAGCGCGGCCCGATACTGCTCGGCTGCCTCGTCGAATCGCCCGAGGCCGTCGAGCGCGACGCCGATGCCGTGCGCCGCCACGACGTCGCGCGGGTCGATGCGGAGCGCCGCCTCGAAGTGGGGCATCGCCTCGGCCGGACGGCCGCCGTTCGCGAGCACGCTGCCGAACGCGTCCTCGACGACGGGGTTGTCGCCCGTCACCGCGAGGGTGTGCTCGAAGAGCGTCTCGCTGCTCTGCCAGTAGCCCACCTGGCGGTACGACGCGGCGCCGAGCGCGATCGCGCAGAGGAGGGTCGCGCCGGCGAGCGCCGCGCGAGCGGCGCGCGATCCGCCCGCGCGATCGAGCGTCCATGCGACGGCGATGAAGAGGCCGATGCTCGGCAGGTACGTGAAGCGATCCGCCATCCCCTGCCGGCCGGCCTGGAAGATTCCGATCGCCGGCAGCAGACCCACGACGAACCAGGCGAGGCCGACGGCGATCCACGGCCATCGCGACCGGGTCGCGATCGCGATCACGCCCGCCGCGGCGAGACCGAGCGCCGCGCCTGCCACCGTGAGCCCGGACCATCCGGCATACGGGTAGAAGACGGCGAGATCCGCGGGCCAGATCGTCTTCCACACGTACCACGCGTACGAGACGACGCCGTTGGCGATCCGTGCCGGGAGCGGACGGCCGGCCAGCGCCATGAGCCCGCCCTCCGACTGCGCGGCGCCGAGGTTGATCGCCGCGGCGGCGAGCGCGAGGGCGATCAAGGGCGCCTTTTCCAATACCAGGTCGGTCAGCATGAGCGGCTCGCCGTTGTCGGCGAGCTTCCCCAGGCGGCGGAGCGGCCACACGTCGAACAGGACGAGGAGGATCGGCAGCGTCACGAGCATGGGTTTCGAGAGCAGGGCGAGCACCGTGCCCGCGACGACGATGCCGTACGTGCCGCGGGTGGGCCGTCGGACGTAGCTCACCCACGCGTTGAGCGTGAGCAGGCCGAAGCACGCCGAGAGGACGTCCTTGCGCTCGGTGATCCAGGCGACCGACTCGACGCGCAGCGGATGGAGCGCGAAGAGCACTGCGACGGCGGCGCTCGGCGCGATCGCTCCGGTCGCTCGCACGAGGAGCAGGAGGAGGAGTACCGCGTTGGTCGCGTGCAAGAGGACGTTGACGACGTGCGGCCCGCCCGGCGTCACGCCGAAGAGCGAGACGTCGAGCATGTGCGACGTGAACGAGAGCGGCATCCAGAGCGCGCCGCGGCTCGCGAAGAACGCCTGGCGCAGGCCACCGAGCGTGAGGCCGTCGCGCACGAACGGGTTGTCGGTGATGTACGCGGCGTCGTCGAAGTTGAAGAAGCCGGCGTGCCGGATCGGCGCGTAGATCGCGCCCACCGCCACGACGAGGAGCGCCGCGATCGCGGCGAGCGGGGCGCGTCGAGCCATGGGTCCGAAAGGAGCAACGGCCGTGCCACGCGCCCCGACCGCAGCGCGGTCACCGGCGGCGCCAGAGGGTGCCAACCGGCTGACACCCTGTTGGACCGGCGACCTACTCCCGGACGAAGGCGGCGATCGCTTCGGCGGTCTCGGCCGGTCGCTCGACGTGGGGGTTGTGGCCCGAGCCCGCGACGACGACGCCGGTCACGCGCGGGACGCGCGCCAGCATCTCGGCGTAGTCGTCGGCGCCGAGGATCGAGCTGTTGCCGCCGCGCACGAGCAGCGTGGGGCAGGGGATCCGGCGCAGGCGCTCGGGGAACGCGGCGTACGGATTCGGTCCGTTCGGATCGCGGCCGCGGAAATAGCGCCAGTCGAACTTGCTCGTCCACGTGCCGTTGCCGTCCTCGCGGACCGAGTGCGCGCCGATGTAGCGCAGCGTTTCCACCGGCACGTCGCCGTCCTTGGGGAAGAGACGGAAGCTCGCGACGCCCTCCTCGCGCGACGTCCAGGCGGGCTGCGGCATGCGGCGGAAGCCCTTGCCGGAGCGTACGAGCCGATCGCCCGACGGGTCGAGCGGGATGTCGACCGCGACGAGGCGCGCGAGCGGTGTTCCCTCGGTCGCCGTCACGACCGCGAGGAGCCCGCCGTTCGAATGGCCGCCGAGACTCCACGGACCCGGCGCGAGCGTCGCGAGCAGCTCGCGGATGACCGGGACCTCGACGTGGACGTAGCGCGACGGCTCGATCCACGGGCTGTCGCCGTGGCCGGGGAGATCGACCGCGAACACGTGGAGCCGATCGGCGAGCCGCGCGGCGACGAAGTCCCACCAGCGTGCGTGCGCCATTCCGCCGTGCAGCAGCAGGAGCGACGGCCGGCCCGGATCGCCCCATTCGACGACGTTGACGTCGCAGCCCACGGCGCGGACGTGGCGGAGGCGAGGGGTGGCGGGCAGGTCGGGCACGGCCCGCAGGTTGCCAGGCGATCGGCGATTGGTCTACGCCCGGGACGCATGCGGCTCGGGCTCGTCACGCCCATCGTCACGCGTCATCCGGACAACGACGCATCCTGGACCGAGGACGCCGGCCCGGCGGAGATCGCCGAGATCGCAAGGGCGGCCGACCGCCTGGGCTTCCATCACCTCACCTGCAGCGAGCACGTCGCGATCCCGGCCGGCGTCACACGGGTGCGCGGCGCGCGCTACTACGACCCGCTGGCGACCTTCGGCTTCCTCGCCGCCCAGACGTCGCGGATCAAGTTCGTGACCCACGTGCTCGTGCTCGGCTACCACCACCCGCTCGCCATCGCGAAGCGCTACGGGACGCTCGACCGGATCGCCGGCGGCCGGCTCGTGCTCGGCGTCGGGGTCGGGACGCTCGAGGAGGAGTTCCGCCTGCTCGGTGCCCGGTTCGCAGGGCGTGGTCCCGTCTACGAGGACGCGGTTCGAGCCCTGCGAGAGAGCTTCGGGCAGCGGGAGCCGCGCTACGAGGGCGCGTACTTCCGCTTCGAAGGGTTCGTCGTGGATCCGTGCGGCGTGCAGGCGCGCATTCCCATCTGGCTCGGGGGGCGGTCGCCACGCTCCCTGCGGCGCGCCCTCGTCCAGGGCGACGGCTGGGATCCGTTCGGGCTCGACGTCGAGCGGCTGGGTGCACTGCTCGGTCGTGCGAGGGATTGGCCCGAGTGGCGCCAGCGACGGACGCCCTTCGATCTCGTCCTGCCGCTCGATCGCCAGCTCGACGTGACGCGGGCCGACGAGCGCCGGACCTTCCTGGATCTCGTGGCGCGCTACCGCGCCCTCGGCGCGACCGTGTTGAATCTGCGATTCCGCCATACCAGTCTCGCCCACTATCTCGAGCAGCTCGAGATCGTTGCTCGCGAAGCCACCTGAAAGGAGACGCATCATGCCCACGCTCGACGAATTCCTCGGCAAGCTCGTCGGTGATCTCGGCGCCGTCCTGTCGGCGGCCCTGGTCGGCATCGGCGACGAACTCGGACTCTACAAGGCGCTCTCGGGCACCGGCGGGCTCACGCCGGCGGAGCTCGCGGATCGCACCGGCACGGACGAGCGCTACGTTCGCGAGTGGTTGTCGGCGCAGGCGGCCGCCGGCTACGTCGACTACGACGCGGCGACGCGCAAGTTCTCGCTGAACGAGATCCAGACGCTCGCTTTCGCCGACGAATCGAGCCCCGCCCACTTCCTCGGCGGCTTCCAGGTGGCGCGCTCGATGTTCACCGACGCGCCGAAGGTGCTCGAAGCGTTCCGCACCGGCAACGGCGTCGGCTGGCACGAACACCACCACGATCTCTTCCAGGGCACCGAGCGCTTCTTCCGCACGGGGTACAACGCGAACCTCACCGCGTCGTGGATTCCCGCGCTCGACGGCGTCGAGGCGAACCTGCGTCGCGGCGCGCGCGTCGCCGACGTCGGCTGCGGCCACGGCGCGTCGACGATCATCATGGCGCGGGCCTATCCCAAGTCGACGTTCGTCGGCTTCGACTTCCACCAACCCTCGATCGTGGCGGCGCGCCAGCACGCGGAGCACGCCGACGTCTCCGACCGCGTCAGCTTCGAGACCGCGAGCGCCAAGGATTACGCCGGCACGGACTACGACCTCGTCTGCGTGTTCGACGCGCTCCACGACATGGGCGATCCGGTCGGCGTCGCGACGCACGTGCTGGAGACGCTCAAACCCGACGGCACGTGGCTCCTCGTCGAGCCGTTCGCGGGCGACCGCCTGGAAGACAATCTCAACCCGGTGGGGCGCATCTTCTATTCCGCGTCGACCATGGTCTGCACGCCCGCGTCGCGCTCGCAGGAGGTGGGGCTGGCACTCGGCGCGCAGGCGGGCCCGAAGCGGCTCGAAGACGTGGTGCGGCAGGCGGGCTTCACGCGTTTTCGCACCGCGACCCGCACGCCGTTCAACCTCGTGCTCGAGGTGCGACCGTAACGCCGCTCAACGCTCGCGACTTCGAAGCGCTCGCGCGCGAGCGCATGGACCCGGGCGCGTACGCCTACGTCGCCGGCGGCGCCTGCGACGAGGTCACGCTGCGCGACAACCAGGCGGCGTTCGCGCGCTGGCGCTTGCGGCCGCGCGTGCTGATCGACGTCGGCACGGTCGATCCATCGACGACGCTGCTCGGGCAGCGCGTCGCGATGCCGGTCGGGCTCGCGCCGACTGCCCGGCAGCGCCTCGCCCACCCCGACGCGGAGGTCGCCGTCGCGCGCGCGGCCGCGGCAGCGGGCGTGGTCGACTGCGTGTCGACCATGTCGAGCTGCTCGCTCGAGGAGGTGGCGCGCGCGCCGGCAGGGCCGCGCTGGTTCCAGCTCTACGTCCACAAGGACCGCGGAACGTCGCGTGCGCTCGTCGAGCGTGCAGTGGCGGCGGGCTACCAGGCCATCGTGCTCACCGTCGACTTCCCGATCCCGGGCCGCCGCGAGGGCGAGGTGCGAACGGGCTTCTCGCTCGAGCCCGGCGGGCTCGGGAACTTCCCGCACCTCGGGCGTGGCGAGGAGTTCATGGCGCTCATGGCCGAGCTCCACGACCAGCGCTTCACCTGGGACGACCTCGCGTGGCTGCGCGGGCTGTCGCGGCTTCCCCTCGTGGTGAAGGGCATCCTGCGCGCCGACGACGCCCTGCGCGCGGCCGAGCACGGCGCGGCGGCCGTCGTCGTGTCGAACCACGGCGGCCGGCAGCTCGACGGCTCGCCGGCGTCGATCGAGGTCCTGGAGGAGGTGGTCCAGACCGTCGGCGACCGCGCCGAGGTCTACCTCGACGGCGGCGTGCGCCGCGGTACCGACGTGCTCGTGGCACTGGCGCTCGGCGCGCGAGCCGTCTTCGTCGGCCGCCCGCACTTCTTCGCGCTCGCCGCCGGCGGCGAGCAGGGAGTCGCGCACCTCCTGGCGCTGCTGCACGACGAGGTCGCGAACGCGATGGCGCTGCTCGGGGCGCCGCGCGCGGCCGACGTCGCGCGCCACCACGTCCACCGGGCCGCCGGGTAGGGTGCGTCCTGCGCGGTTGCCGCCGGGGTCCGATCCCGGTTAAGACCACCGTCGCTTCAAATCGAACGGAGGATCGATTCCATGGCCAGGCAGGACGTGTGCGTGATCGGCGTCGGGATGACGAAGTTCGAGCGGTGCGACACCGACTTCACCGACCTCGTGAAGGAGGCGGTCACCGAAGCGGTCGGGATGGCGACGGTCGACCCGAAGGACTTCGAGCAGGCCTTCGCGGGCTACGTGAACGGCATGAGCTGCCAGGGCCAGCGCGCGCTCTACTTCATGGGTCTCGGCGGCATCCCGGTCTACAACGTGCACAGCTACTGCTCCACCGGATCGAGCGCGCTGCACCTCGCCTATCAGGCGATCGCCTCGGGAATGAATCAGTGCGTCCTCGCCTTCGGCTTCGAGAAGATGGAGAAGGGGCCGCTCGATTCGCAGCTCCCCGGCCTGAAGGAGAAGTACGACGAGGCGGCGAAGAAGCGTCCGCCCGCCGCCGCCCTCATGTTCGGCGACGGCGGCCGGCATCACATGGAGCTCTACGGTACGACCAGGGAGCAGTTCGCGAAGGTCTCGGTGAAGAACCATCGCCACTCCGTCAACAACCCGCGCTCGCAGTATCGCGACGCGTGCACGCTCGAGGAGGTGCTGGCGTCACGGCTCATCTACGATCCGCTGACCCTGCTCCAGTGCTGCCCCACCTCCGACGGTGCCGGGGCGGCGATCCTGTGCTCGAAGGAGTACGCGGCGAAGCACGGTCACACGAACCCCGTCCGCATCATCGGCCAGGCGATGACGACCGACTTCGTCGAGGACTTCGCCGAGGGTGCGATGGGGCTCATCGGCGTCGGCATGACCCGGCGCGCCGCCGCGAAGGTCTACGAGCAGGCGGGCGTCGGTCCCGACGAAGTCGACGTCATCGAGCTGCACGACTGCTTCTCGACCAACGAGCTCATCAGCTACGAGGGCCTCCAGCTCTGCAAGCCGGGCGAAGGCGGCAAGCTCATCGACGACGGCGAGGTCACGTACGGCGGCACGTGGGTCGTGAACCCGTCGGGCGGCCTCCTCTCGAAGGGCCATCCGCTGGGCGCGACCGGGCTCGCGCAGTGCGCGGAGCTCGTCTGGCAGCTGAACGGCGTGGCCGACAAGCGGCAGGTCGAAGGCGCGCGCACCGCGCTCCAGCACAACATCGGGCTGGGGGGTGCGTGCGTGGTGACGATGTACCAGAAGGGCTGACGTCGCGGCGTCGGGGCCGCGACGTCGCGCCGGGGGCTCTGTTAGTTGAGATAGCCGAGGGCGCGGAGCTGGCCTTCGACGAGCGGGTCGAGCGGGCGGGGGCCGCCGGTCGCGGCTTCGCGTGCGCTCGTCGCTTCGCCACGGCGGTGCTGGTCGGCGAGCCAGGCCTGCAGGACCTTGCGGAGCTCGTGCATGACGGCCGGCTCGCTGGTCGAGAGGTCGTGGAGCTCGCCGGGATCCTTCGTGAGGTCGTAGAGCTCGTTGTGCGGCTCGGCGGGGAGGATCGGCTCGTCCTCGGGCGCGGGCGGCGGGCTCGACGCCGAGCGGGCGGGCGTGAAGATATACTTGTAGCGACCGCGCCGCAGGCCCGCGTGGCTGGAGCCATGGTAGCTCTGCGTGAACGCGGTCGGCTCGGGGGGCGGCGGAGCCGTGAGGCTCCTCCCTTCCATCTCGGGCACCGCGGGAAGGTCGAGGAGCGCGAGGATCGTCGGCGCGACGTCGACGAGGCTCACCGTGCGGGTCTCGCGCCGTCCGGCCGCCATGCGTCCGGGCGCGCGCACGAGGAGCGGGACCCACACGCAGTCCTCGTACACGTACCAGCCGTGCTGGAAGTAGTAGCCGTGCTCGCCCATCCCTTCGCCGTGATCGGCCGTCAGGACGAAGAGCGTGTCGTCCCACAGGCCGCGCGAGCGCAGGCCGTCGACGACTGCGCGCACGTGATCGTCGGTGTAGCGCACCTCGGCGTCGTAGCGCGCGCGATACACGGACGGCGCGCGCTCGTCGTCGACGACCTGGTACTTCGGGATCTGGAACAGGGCGTTGCGGTCGGTGGAGACGACGAGCTCGGCCGGCTCGTTCGGCCAGCGGTAGTCCTCGGCGCGGAACGCGTCGCGGTATGCGGCCGGCGGATAGTACGGGCCGTGCGGATCGTAGAAGTGGAGCCACAGGAAGAAGGGCGCGTCGCCGGCGCCGTCGAGCAGCCGGAGCGCCTCCTCGACGACCGGAGACCCTCCCATCATCTCGGGCGGGCGCTGCACGAGCGTGCGCGGCACCGCGTAGTCGTCGAAGCCGCGCCCGAAGCCCCGCGGCGCATCGAGCAGCGGGTTCGCGATCCGCGCCATCGTGCGAAAGCCGTGCGCCTTCAGCATCTCCGCCAGGGTCGGCACGTAGGCCGGCAGCGACTCGCCGTTGGCCCGCACGCCGTGCGAGGCGCGGTTGAGACCGGTCAGGATCGACGCGACCGAAGGGGCCGTCACGGGAGATGGAGCGACGGCCTCGTCGAAGACGGTCGACTCGGCGGCGAGCGAATCGATGAACGGCGACGTCGGATGGCGGTAGCCGTAGAGGCCCAGGTGATCGGCGCGCAGCGTGTCGATCGTGATCAGGACCACGTGACGCGGCGGATGGGAGTTGCACGCGCACGCGAGCACCATCGCCACGAGCGCCCGTCCGATCCGCCCCCCGCCCACGTCCCCTCCTACGGCGCCTGGAAGCGCGCGTCGTCCTTCAAGCGCTTGAACACGGCCTTGGCGATCAGCGTGTAGCCCTGCGCATTGGTGTGCCAGGCGTCGGCCTGCATGTAGATCTTGCCCCACGAATCGATCGGACGGTACACCTCCGTCGCGCCGTCCGGCGCCTCCACGCGAAAGCCGCGGATCTGCGGCACGTCGACCTCGTCCCACCGGCCCGGCGTGCCGCCGTTCGTGTAGACGTAGAAGACCGGCTCGCCCGCGGGCAGTGTCACCGCGAGCGACCACACGCCGTCCCCCGCGCGCTGGTCGCCGTGCGTGCCGTCGTCGTACATGGCGACCGTGTTGGGGACGAGGTTCCCGAGCGCGGCATTGGCGCCGGCGATGTACATCGGACGGCCCGTCGGTGGTCCCTCGCGATAGACGCGGAACACCGTCGAGACGCTGCCCGCCGCCGGTTCGCCGTGTGACGGCTGCGGGCGCAGGTCGAGTCGATCCTCCAGGTTCGTCTCCATCCGGCGGCGCGCGTCGGCGACGATCGCGCTACTGTCGACGAACGGTACGCCCTCGTCGTCGGCGACGTCCTCGAGGGTCTCGCGGTACGGGCTGTTGGGCGACAGCTCGTTGTAGAGCAGGACCACGGTGATGTGCTTTCGCTTCGCGATCTCGACGATCTCGCGCACGTGCCGCTCGTAGTCCGGGAGCGAGACGCGGGTGTGTCCCTCGAGCTTCGTGTAGTCGAGGAGCCCCGCGGCGCCGGGCCGCAGATAGGCGGTGCCCGCGTCGTCGGAAACCACCTCCTTCAGATAGTCTCCGATCGACGGCGGCGTGAACTTCGAGACGTCGGCGAGGTAGCGCTCGAGACGATAGATCTCGGAGTACTCGAGCAGGGCCCAGAAGCGCTCCTTCAGCGTCGGCGGCGCCTGATCGCGCATGTTCGCGGCGACGCGCTTGTCGCTCTCGCGCTGCACCGACGCGTCGTTCATCGCGAACCCGACGAGCAGCACGTCGGGCTCCCAGTCGATCACCTGCGACTTCAGCAGCGAGACTCCCTGGTACGAGGAGTACCCGAGGACGCCCAGGTTCAGGACCTCGAAGCGCCGCGTCGGAAGGTCGCGCTCCAGGAGCCACTTCAGCCGTCGCGGGTAGGTCTCGGTGGGGCCGACGTTCGCCCCGAACGTCCAGGAGTCGCCCAGGCACGCGATGCGCAGGGTCGATGCCGGCTTGCTCGGCGTGAACGGGTCCTGCCGAAAGCCCCGCTTGTCGAGCGCGACCTCCCACACCGGGTTGTGTGCGAGCGAGGCGGGCATGGTCGGCCAGAACCGCCGCAGGAGCGAGATGCGTTCGGCGTCGTCGTGCACCGGGCTGAAGACGTCGACGTAGGCGCGCCGGACGTTCGGCCGTCCCTTCCACAGGAGCGTCTCGTCCGGCTCGAGCAGGCGCAGGCCGTCGATCCACGGCGGAACCGGACCGTAGATCTGCCCGAAGACGTACGGCAGCGGCATGCGGCTCACCGCATTGTTGCGCACGACGTAGGCGAGCCGTAGGAGGCCCTCCACCAGTGCGAGGACGATCAGCGTCGCTGCGGCGGCGCCCGCGATCTGCCTGCGCACGCGTGTCCCCTAGGCCGCCGCGTGCGACGCTGTCAAGAAAGGCCCCTCGCTCGATGCGGTCGTCTGCACGTGCTGGCGGCGCGCAGCGGCCGTCAAGGTGCGATCGGCGAGCGGGAGTAGAGCTTTTCGAAGTAGTCGCGGACCATGCGGTCGGAGGAGAAGCGCTCCTGGCAGACGGCGATGCTCGTCTGCATCATGTGCACCCAGCGCTCGCGCGCGGCGTAGGTGGGCAACACCTCGTGCTCGAGCGTCGTGTAGAGCGCGTTCGCGTCGGCGTCGTCCTGGTCGGCGATACCCGGCGTGCCGTCGCCGATCGCCCAGCCGTTCTCGCCGTGCTGGCACGCTTCGGGCCACCAGCCGTCGAGGACCGAGAGGTTGAGGACGCCGTTCATGCCGGCCTTCATGCCGGAGGTGCCGCAGGCTTCGAGCGGACGGATGGGATTGTTCAGCCACACGTCCGACCCGCGCGTGAGGAGACGCCCGAGCTTCATGTCGTAGTCGGGCACGAACACGATCGACTGCGCATGCGCGCGCGCCATCTCGACGAGGCGGCCGACGATGCGGCGGCCGTCCTGGTCGTCGGGGTGCGACTTGCCCGCGAAGACGATCTGCACGCGGCGATCGTGCAGCAGCGGCTCGATGCGCTCGGGATCGCGGAAAATGAGGTCGCTGCGCTTGTACGCCGCCGCGCGGCGGGCGAAGCCGATGGTGAGGACGTCGCTGTCGAGGCGGACGCCGGTTCGGAGCGCCACCTCGTCGAGCAGCTCGCGCTTCAGCACCTGGTGCGTCGTCCACAGCCCCGCGGCCGATCCGACCGCTTCCCGGATGCGCGCGTCCTGCCACGTGCCGCCGTGCACGCCGTTGGTGATCGGCAGGATCGGCGCGGCGTCGTCGACGTCGCGCCACATCGCGCGGGAGACCTCGGCGTGGAGCTGCGAGACGGCGTTGGCGCGCCGCGCGAGGCGCAGCCCGCCCACGGTCATGTTGAACGGATCGCCGCCGATCGCCAGCATCTCGCCGTCGACGAGCTCGCAGCAGGCGCCCATGCGCCGCAGCTCGGCGAGCGCGTGCTCTTCGTTGCCGGCGGCGACCGGCGTGTGCGTCGTGAAGACGATGTGGTCGCGCACTGCACGCCAGGCCTGCGTGAAGGGCTCGCCCGTGCTCATGCGCTCGGCGATGAGCTCGATGCCGGCGAAGGCCGCGTGACCCTCGTTGAAGTGGTAGGTGTCGACGGCGACGCCGAGCTTGCGCAGCGCGCGCACGCCGCCGACGCCGAGCAGGATCTCCTGGGCGACGCGGCAGTCGAGCGTCGGATCGTAGAGGCGGTGCGTGATCCAGGCGTCGCGCGGGCTCGCGGGCTCGAGGAGCAGGAGCGGCGCGTTCTTCCAGTGCTGCGTGCGCCAGACGCGCGCCTCGACCTCGCGCGCCGCGACCCGCACCCGGACGCGGATGCCGGTGTCCTCGAGGAAGCTCGCCGGATAGCTCGGAAATTCGGAGACGGGGAGCCCGTCGTCGCCGATGCGCTGCCGCGAGTAGCCGCGCGCCCAGCGCAGCCCGACCCCGATGACCGGCAGCCCGAGGTCGTGTGCCGACTTGATGAAGTCGCCGGCGAGGATGCCGAGGCCGCCGGCGTAGATCGGGAACTCCTCGTGGAGCCCGAACTCCATGCAGAAGTAGGCGACGGTTCCGGTCATGGGCGGGGCCCATTCAAATCAGCGCCGACCTCCGGTTTCAATCCAGTTCAGCGCTTTTTCGAGTAGACCGCGGGCCGCTTGTCGAGAAACGCCCGGATCCACTCGCGGGCGTCGTCGGTGAGCGCGCTCGACGCCATGGCCTCGACGGCCTTCTCGTACGCGGGCTCGAGGGGGAGCTCCACCGTCTCGTAGAACATCCGCTTGCCGAGGGCCTTGGCCCCGAGGCTGCCGCGGCTCGCGCGTCGCGCCAGCGCCTTGGCCTCGTCCCGGACGCGGTCTGCCGGGACGACCCGATTGACGAGCCCCCAGGCGAGGGCCGTCGCGGCGTCGATCTCGTCGCCCGTGAACAGCATCTCGAGCGCCCGCTTGGGCGGCAGCAGGCGCTGCACGGGGATCATCGGGGTGATGCAGAACCACCCTTCACGGCCGCCGGGCGTCGCGAAACGCGCGACGTCGGCGGCGACGGCGAGATCGGCGGATGCGACGAGCTGGCAGCCCCCCGCCGTGGCGATCGCGTGCACGCAGGCGACGACGGGTTGGGGTAGGGCCTGCATCGTTCGCATGAGGTTGGCGGACGCGCCCAGCAGGCGCCGCATGCCGTCGAGATCGCGGCCCGCGATCTCGGAGAGATCGTGCCCGGCCGAGAACACGGGGCCGTTGGCGGCGAGCACGATGGCACGCACGGGCGCCTCGGCGGCGAGCTGCTCGAAGGCGGCGGTGAGCTCACGGATGACCGCCTCGGAGAGCGCGTTGCGGCGCGCCGGGCGGTTCAACGTGACGATACCGAGGTCGCCCTCGACGTCGACCAGGACGTGCTCGTACGCCATGCCCGGGTCTTACCGTACCTCGATCGGAATCGACAGGGAGTCGCCCGGCAGCCATTCGCCGTCCTGCACGACGCCGATGCGGAGCCGCCAGCTTCCCGGCTCGTCGGGCGTGCGTGCCCCGACCAGGACGGCCGCGCCGGCGCCGGAGGGTAGATCGTAGGGGAGGCGCCCGGCGACGTCATCGTGATCGGCGAGGCTCCCATCGGGACGCTCCCAGCGTGTTCCGACCGTGACGAGGTAGGGCGACTGGGCGACCAGTGCGGGCCACGCAGGCCCGAGGGTGGAGGCGTTTCGTACCTCGGCCGGAAGCGCGAATCGCAGGCGACGCCGCGCGGTCGCCGGTGCCGGCGAGAGGAGGCGCACCGACGGCCGGCGACTCTCTGCGGGGAGGGGCTCCAGCGGCGTCCCGGTGAGCGTCGCCGCTGCGGGCGCGTCGGAGACGAACGCATCCAGCAAGTCCGGCGCCGGCGGGTCGCGCAACGCATAGAGCGCGTCGGCTTCGTCCCGCGCGACCGGCGTCAGCGCCGCATCGGACGGCGGATCCCATTCGGCGCGCTCGCGCGCGCCGAGCTCGCTCGAGTGGACGAGCACGTAGCGAAGTCCCGTCATGCGTGCGAGCAGGCGGAGCGCCGGCGGATCGGGTAGCGCGTGAACGAGGGCGCTCACCAGCGGGTAGGTGGGCGGCGCGTAGCCGCTGTAGCCGTTCAGCAGCGGGTGCCAGTGGTACACGCTGCGGTAGGTCCGCGTGGCGTCGGCGCCGCGCTCCGTCGGCAGGCGGTCGAAGTCGTGCCACGGGAGCTCCAGCACCGGACCGGGCGCGGCTGCGGCGAGCGCCTGGTACACCGGCGGCAGCGTCGCGCGCGTCTCGATCGGCTCGAGCGGGACGCGGCTCGGCAGGCCCACCCGCGCGGCCGAGAACGCGAGCGCGACCGACAGGATGGCGACGCGCGCTCGATTGTGCGGGTTCGAGATCGAACGGGCGAGTCCCGCCGCGCCGGCGCCGGCGAGCAGCGCGGCGCACGCGGTCGCGAACGCGTTCAGCCGGCTCGGGATGCGGAGCGCTGCGAAGCCTGGCACGACGGCCGCCGCCAGCGCATACGGACCGGGCATCTCGAGGGTGCTGGCACGGATCGTCGGACCGAGCGCGAGCGCGTGACACATGACGCCGGCGGCCAGTGTTCCGGCGATCCACGCGACCGGCACGTCGCGGGCGAGGCCGCGCCGCCACCACGGGACCGTGAGGAGCGCCAGCACGACCGCGAAGGTCGTGCCAGTCTGGCCCAGCATTGCCGACGTGAGGGCTACGAATTCACCCCTCGGCGGCCCGAGCGCCCCGGCCTCGCGCATCGCGAGGTAGGGACGGGACGCATCGGCGACGACGGCGGCGGCCGCGAGCGCGGGGAATGCGACCCGTCGCCAGGCGGCGCGCGCGCGCGCGTCGAACGCGATCACCACCGCGAGGAGCGTCGCGAGCCCGGCGAACGCGCCGTACGCGAGGTACACCGAGTGCAGGCCCACCATCGCGAGCGAGAGAGCGAGGGCGATCGGCCACCCGAGCCCCGGCGTCGTGACGCTCCGCCACGCCGCCAGGACGACGACCGGGAACATCCAGCAGCCCTCGATCTGCAGCGCGCCGAGGTGGGCACCGCGAAACGGGCTGAACGCGAACAGGCTCGCCGCCAGGATCGCCGCCGGCCAGCTCGCCGTCCAGGCGCGCGCCAGCGCCAGCATGGCGAGCACGGCCAGGACGAACGTCGCGAGCAGCGTCGCCTGGTGCGCGAACACCGGGTCGCCGGTCGCGAGCGCGAGCGGCGCGTAGACGGGCAGGGCGCCCAGCAGGTGCTCGGAGAGCGCGAGCGTCCCGCGCGCGGGGTGGAAGACGTTGGCGTCCCACAGCGACACCCCCGGCGTCGTGAGGGCGTGCAGCGTCCACGCCAGGATCCAGACGACCAGACGCACGTCGGCCCGGATCGACTCGGCGACGAACCCGCCGTGTCGCGTCGGATCGTAGACGTGCGTCGAAAGGTGCACGGCGAGCGGCCAGGTCGCCCACACCGAAACCGCCACCGCGCCCAGCAGCGCGAGGACCGCGACGCGCACGCTTCCGTGTACCACCCCGGGGCTTCTGCTACACTTTTCGTCGATGATCCTCACCCGCGACGTGATCCGGCGCGAGCTCGAGAGCGGCCGGGTCGTGATCGACCCGCTCCTGCCCGATCAGATCGGACCCGCCTCGATCGACCTGCACCTGGGCGACGAGATCCGCGTCATGCACGAGGCCCCCGAGCCGGTTGCGGTCACCGACGACACCGACTACCAGACGATCACCGAGGTCCGGACGCTCGACAAGCCGTACGCGCTGCAACCGGGGGAGACGATCCACGGCATCACGCGCGAGCGCATCACGCTGCCCGGGGACATCAGCGGTTGGCTCGAGGGGCGCAGCCGCTTCGCGCGGCTGGGTCTCATGATCCACGTGACCTCGGGATTCGTCGCACCCGGCGTGTCGAGCCGTCAGGTGCTGGAGATGTCGAACGTGGCCGGTCGCACGCTCCTCATCCATGCCGGCGTCCGTCTGTGCCAGATCGTGCTGCAGCGGTGCGAGGGGAGCGCCATCTACCAGGGCCGGTTCGCCCGCCAGGACCGGCTCTGACGTCGATGGACACACCGGAGTTCTGGAAGGCCTTCGGGCTATGCGTCGCGTCCGTCAACGACGGCGAGGCGACGCTCGAGATGGACGTCCCCGACTGGGCGATGAGCCCGTTCGGCGCCGTGCACGGCGGCGCCATCTCGATGTTCTTCGACACGGCGCTCGCGGTCGCGATCGTGAGCCGCCTCTCGAGCCCGGCCGATCGCGTCGCGACGCATCATCTCTCGGTCAGCTACGCCTCGTTCACCGGCGAGCGGCGGCTCGTCGCCAGGACGCGCGTGGTGAGCCTCACGCGGACGGTCGCGATCGCCGACGGCGAGGTGTGCGACGCCAGCGGCAAGCTCATCGCGAAGGCGGTGGGGACGTTCGGCGTGCGGCGTCGGGAGTCGTGAAGCCGGCGCTCCTCGTCCTCGTCGCTCTGGCTGCCTGCGCGCACCGGCCGTCGCTCCTCGCGCGCGCGATCGAGGCACGCGGCGGGCCCTTGCCCGCCGTCGTGCGCGTGGTCGACGTCGACGTCGAGCGCGGCTTTCCAGGGGCCTGGCGCTGGCAGACGATCTTCTCCATTCCCGATCGCTACGCGTGGTCGCTCACCACGGCCGATCAACCGGACCACTACCTCTTCGACGGCCGCGTCGTGCGGGCCTTCATCGGCGACGCGCTCGTCTCCGAGGACGGGTCGCCGACGGCGCCGCTGCGCTCGCAAGCGCGCTTCGCCGCCGTCGCGAACCTGGACATCCTCCTCCTGCCCGGCGTCCAGGTCGCCGACATCGCTTCACCGATGCTGCAACCCGGGACCGCCGCCGGCATCGCCGTCGTCTTCCCCGACACCGGCGACCGCTACGCCGTCTACTTCGACGCCGCCGCCCTCGCAGTACGCGTCGAGGGCCCCGCCGACTTCTCCCCCTTCGCCAAAGGCATCCTGGTCGCCACCTACGACGACTTCCGGACCGTCCAATCCTTCCGCCTCCCCCACCGCACCCGCTACGAGCTCGAAGGCCACTCCCTGGCGACCGAGCAAGCCGTCCGCATCTGCCCCCTAAGCGAAGTCATCCCCGCCAGCGCCTTCAGCGCCCCGACCACGCTGCCCGACTGCTAGTGTCCGCGCGCCGAAGGCGCCGCGGCTGCCGGTGTGCAAGGCGAGGTCGGGGGCAGGGCGGAGCCGAAGCCGAAGCCCTGCCCCCGATCTCGCCTCTCCGACCCGCCGCCCGCCGCGCCCCTAGAAGCCCTTCACCGCCGCGGCCTTCTTGTACAGCAGCATGGTCCCGCTCCAAGCGATGGCGACCATGACGAGCAGCCAGACGAAGCTCGACGCGAACGGCACCGTCGTGTGCGAGTTGATCATCGTCCACACGAGCGCGACCGACATGTACGTGTTGTGGCGCGAGCGCTGTCCCGCCAGGGCGACGAGGGCCGCGTCCGGCGCCTGACCGTCGCGAATGGCGGTGATGATCTTCTGCTGCGAGGGCCAGATCCGCATCCACACGTTGGCCGCCATGATGGTGCCGAACAGGGCGCCCAGGTGGATCACGTAGGCGCGATACCCGAAGCCGGCCTGGTGGTAGCCCAGCACGACCAGCACGACGAGCGCGAAGCCGACGCCGGCCATCTGCTTGTTGTTTTTCGCGAAGTCCATCTTCGCGATCGGGTCGTAGACGACGAACGCGAGGAACGTGACCGCGACCATGATGATGCCGAGCAGGTTCCACGACCCGCCGGCGTCGTACACGATCTGCCCGTGATAGAAGACGAGCAGGAGGAGCAGGACACCCGTGATCCAGGTCCAGGCGGCCCCCCAGCGGAACCAGTAGAACACCCGCGGGCGGAGCTGCGGGACGACCGTCTTCTTTGCGCCGCCGTCGAGGGTGCCCTCGAAGGGGCCGTTCACGAAGTTGAGGAAGTACAGGAGCCCGATCCACGTGATGCCGGCGACGATGTGGATCCAGCGAAAGAGCGCCTGCAGCAGTTCCATTACATCCATCGGTTGGGACCCCCTTGCGTCGCTACGTAGCAAGCGAGCGCGCGCGTCGTCAACGCGCGGTCACTTCTTGGCGGTCAAGGCGAAGCTCGCCGTGGCCGTCCCCTTCGGCGGCACCGAGACGCGCGTCTCGGCGGTGCCGAAGCGCTCGTGCCAGACGGCCAGGGTGTAGTCGCCCGGGGGGACGTCCCTGAGGGTGAAGGCGCCGTCCCTGCCCGTCACGGCGAAATAGGGATGGTCGAGGACGCCGAGCCAGCCCTGCATCCACGGGTGCAGATCGCACCGCACGCTCACCATGACCTCGGGCTTGTCGATCCGGATCTCGCGCGCGGCCCCCTTGCGGGCGAGGCTCACGTTCCAGCCCGCGGAGTCCTTCGGCGTGCCGTGGACGTTGTGGAGGAGCGGGTCGCCGTTCACGAATTTGATCGTCTGGTCCACCTGCGCGCCGGCGACCCGCGGCGCGTACAGGCAACCCCTCTGGTCGATCTCCACCGGGGTCGAGGGCACCGCGAACACACGATCGCCGAGGCCGTCCTTCAGATAGACGAAGGCGTTCTCGACCTTGCCGTCGGTCACCACGGCATCGCCCGAAAAGACGGGACCCGTGTGCTGCTGCGCGCATTCGGCGAAGCTGCCGAAGCGGATCTCCGTCATCGGGGGGACGGCGCCCTCGAAGCCGACGACGCCGGTGATGACGCCGGTCGTCGCGTGGTCGAGCGGCGTCGGCGTCCGCGCAGGTGGTGGCGCCTCGCCGCCGCACGCGGCGAGCACGACGGCGAGAGCGATCCAGCGGCGGCGCATTCCGGGACGCTTACGAGAGACCCGGCGTTGCGTCAACGAGACGCGCGGCGACGTACTAGCAAGTTGCCCGGCGGCGGCTCGGCTGCTAGACGAGACGCCACCGAATGCCGCAGTTGAGGGTTGGCAGTGACGAACACAAGCGGGTGTTCTGCCGCGAGTTCGTCGCGACGCATCACGCGTACGAGCCGAACGAGCTCCGGTGGCCGGATCTCGACGAGGCCAGCGTCGCACGCCTGCGGAGCCTTCCGTTCTGGGGCGAGGCGATCGGTAGCGAGCGGACCGCGGCCGCGCGCGTGCGGGCCATGGCGAACGTCGAGCGCGATCCCGAGCTGCGCGAGGCGATCGGGATGCAGGCCTACGAGGAGGAGCGTCACGCGCTCCTGCTCGAGCATCTCCTCAACCACTACGAGATTCCGTACCCCGACGACGCCGCCGAGCAGCCGCGCGATCCCGAGTGGGGCTTCCTGCGCATGGGGTACGGCGAGTGCTTCGACTCGTTCTTCGCTTTCGGGCTCTTCAAGGTCGCGTCGGACACCGGGTTCTTCGCCCCGGGGCTCGTGAAGCTGTTCGACGGCGTCATGGAGGAGGAGGCTCGGCACATCCTCTTCTTCTCCAACTGGGCGGCGCACCGCGGGCACGAGCTGTCGCTCGTACGGCGACCCTGGTTCCTCTTCCGTCGCATCGCGGGTGTGGCGTTCCAGGCGATGGGACGCATCAAGACGGCGCTCCAGCTCCGCGACGTGGACGCGCCCGACGATTTCACGATGCAGGTTCCCGACGAGATCGGCGCCGACGTGACCCTGGTGGGGCTCGCGCGCACGTGCATGCAGGAGAACGAGCGCCGGCTCGCGCACTACGATCCTCGGCTGCTGCGCCCGAAGATCGTACCGTCGCTGGTCGGCCTGGCGCTGAAGTTCGCGCCCGGCGGCCGCGCCTAGATCCGACGGCACCCCATGGCGGGGCTCGCCGACTTTCGCGATCGGGTCGCCGTGGTGACGGGGGCCTCGAGCGGCATCGGCGCACAGCTCGCCCGCGACCTGGCCGCCCGTGGCGCGCACACGGCGCTCCTCGCGCGCCGCGAGGATCGGCTCCAGACGCTCGCCGAGGAGATCGGCCGCGGCGGCGTCACCGCGATCCCGGTCGTGTGCGACGTCGCCGACCGCGCCTCGGTCGATGCCGCCATCGCCCGCGTCCTCGAGCGCTTCGGGCGCGTCGACCTCCTCGTGAACAACGCGGGCTACGTCCGCCACGCGCTGTTCAAGGACCACGACGTCGCCGACATCGAGCGCATGATGCGCACGAACTATCTCGGCACCGTCTACACCATCAAAGCCGTGCTGCCGGCGATGCGGGCGCGGCACGAGGGCTGGATCGTGAACCTGTCGTCGGTCGCCGGGAAGCTCGGGCAGCCCGACGAATCCGCCTATTCCGCGACCAAGTTCGCGGTGACGGGGCTCTCGGAGGCGATCGCCTTCGAGCTGGCGCCCCTCGGCATTCACGTGATGACGGTGTATCCCGCCCTGGTGCGCACGGAGATGTTCACGCCCGACGTGCTCGCGCGGATGCCCGAGCGGGTGCAGCGCACGTTCATCGAGCCGCCCGCGTTCACGCGCGAGGTCCTGCGGGCACTCGCGCGCGGCGCGCACGAGGTGACGGTGCCGCGCTACGTGAACCTCGCCTACGTGCTGCGCACCCTGTTCCCCGCTTGGCACCGGAGCATGATCGCCCGGCTCCGCCTGCCGGTGCTGCCGGACCTGACGAGCTGACCATGCGGACGACCCTCATCGTGCTTCTCGCGCTCGCCGGCGCGGCCCGCGCCCAGGATCTTCCCGACCTCGTGCTCCACATCCCGACGCTGGCGCAGAACGCGCGCGAGGAGCTGGGATCGTTCAAGACGACCGCGTGCGAGCTGCAGCCCTCGGATCTCTGCGTCTCCGGCCCCGGGACGCGCCGCCTGCTGCGCTTCAGCGTGCTGGCGCTGAATCGCGGGACGGCCGACGTCTTCCTCGGCACGCCGAGCGACTCGGATCCGCGGTTCGTCTACAGCGCGTGCCACATGCACTACCACTTCGAGAGCTTCGCGAAGTACGAGCTGCGCGAGCGCGGCGGGACGACGGTGGTCGCGAACGGCCAGAAGCGGTCGTTCTGCGTCGAGGACACGCAGCCGGATCCCGACTTCCCGCAATCGCAGACCTGCAACGCCGACCCGGACTGCAACGGCAGCGGGCTCTGCATCAGCGGCGTCTGCAAGTACAACTGCGGCTATCAGGGCGTGCAGCCGGGCTGGGGCGACCTCTACCCGAGCGACCTGCCGTGCCAGTGGATCGACGTGACCGACGTGCCGGCCGGCGACTACGACCTGTGGGTCCTGCTCAACACGCAGCAGCTCCTGCCGGAGTCGGACTACACGAACGACGCCGGCATGGTGCGGGTGACGATCGGTCCGGCGGCCGACGCGCCGGTTCCGGTCGTGAAGGTGCGCGCCAAGAAGAAGGCGAAGGTGGGCCGCCCGTTCAAGGTCGCGTGGAAGGTGCGCGTGGCGGGCGGCCTCGACGCGCTCGCCGCCTACGACGTGTGGCTCTCGCGCGACGGCGGCGCGACGTTCCCCGATCTCCTGGCCACGGGTCAGCTCGCCGCGAACCGCAAGCTCGTCTGGACCGTCCCCGCGGACGCGACGACGACCCAGGCGGTGATCAAGGTCTCCGCGTGGACCAAGGCCCTCCAGCGCGGCGACGGCTCGAGCCACCGGTTCCGCATCGTCCCGTGAGGAGGTGTCCCATGCGCTTCGCACTCTCGCTCGTGCTGCTGGCGTCGGCAGGCGTCGCGGTCGCGGCCAAGCTCCCCGCGCCGAGCCGCGTGACGCTCGTGCAGGCGAGCTGCTTCAACGTGCCGCCGGCGCCGCCCGGGCCGTGCTCAGCATCGTTCCGCTTCGCGACCGGCTTCGCGGTCTTCAAGTCCGCGAAGGAGCCCGTGCCCGTCTGTCCCAAGTCGAACGGCCAGGATCCGACCGAGGCGCCCGCGGGCGACGTGCGCATGACCGGCGTCACGAAGGACGGCGCCGCGTTCAACGGCTCGCTGCCCGTCTCGGTGTGGTTCAAGACCACCTTCGGTGACGATCCCAACGGCAACTGCGAGCTCCGCAACATCCAGGTCCCGAACTTCGCGAGCCTCGGCGGCACGCTCGCGTGCAAGAACGGCAAGTGCAAGGGCACGCTCTACCCCGTGCAGTGCCTCCCCAAGCAGTGCGCCGACGTCCCGATCCTCTCCGAGTTCGGGTCGGTCACGCTCGGCACGCAGAGCTTCGGACCCATTCTCGTCATGGACGATGCGGGACACGCCTTCGCGACGCCGGGCACCGCCGTCGCGCCCGGCAAGGAGCCCTAGTCCGATGCGCTGCGCCACTGGTCTGCTGCTCGCGCTCGTCACCGTCGCTGCGCTGCCCGATCCTGCGCGCGCGATCGTCCTGTGCGCCAAGAAGAAGGGCGCCGTGGTCGCGCGCGAGGCGTGCAAGCCGAAGGAGACGGCCATCGACGTCACGCCCACCACGCTCCCCGTGACGCCACAGCCGGCCGTCGGGGCGCGCGTGATCACCACCATCGACGTCAGCGTGCCCTACAACACGGTGGTCGACGTTCCGTTCAACGAGGCGGTCTTCGATACCGACGGGTTCTTCAAGCCGGCGATCTCCAACACCGCGCTCGTCGCGTCCCGGCCCGGCGTCTACACCATCTCGGCGTCCGTCGAGTGGAACCGGGTGACGCTCGGGAGCGTCGGCCCCGCCGCGCGTACGTTCGTGACCATCGAGCAGCGGACGCCGACGCTCAGGCAGACGCTGGCGGCGGTGAATTCGCCCTACCAGGACGGCCAGTTCGGCAGCCAGTCGCTGTCGGCGGTCGCACGCCTCGACGCCGGCGACTCCATCCGTGTGCGCGTGTATCAGGACACCGGGGGCACGCTCACCGTGTGGGCCACCGACCGGTTCACGAGCCTCGCAATGGTCTGGAACGGCCCGTGAGCGTGCGACTCAGCCCCCGGCGCGTAGCGTGGTGAGGATCGTCGCGATCTGCGCCGCCTGATCGGCGAGCGCGGTGCGCGTGTCCGCGGCAATGGCCGCCTGCGCCTTCTTCGTCCGCAGCTGACCTTGGAAGCGCCTGAGCGCCGTCAGCGCGCGCTTGAGGCTCTTCTTGCGCGCGCGCCCGGTCTGATCGCCGCTCGCGGTCGCGCGAGCGGTGCATTTCGCTATGGACGCGGCGAGACGATCCTGCAGTCGGCCCGCGGGAGCACCCGCGTCCACCGCGGCCGCCAGCTGCTGCAGCGCGCACAGCGCCGCCGCGAGCGATCCCGGCGGCGAGCAGGTGTCCGGCAGGGTGGTCGTCGTCGTGGTCACCGTGAGCTGGATGCGCGCGACGATGCCGCGCCCGCCGGCCGCCTGCCGCATCTGGCCGGTCGCGATCAGCGTGTTGCCGTCCGGGGCGATCCTCGCGCCGGAGCCGAAGGTCTCGGGCTCGGAGACGGTCGAGGGCTGGAAGCGCACGATGCCGCCGGCGCCGAATGACGGATCGAGGTCGCCGTTCGACGTGAGGCGGACGACCACCATCTCGGTGTAGGTCGTCGAGCCGCTCGATCCGACGAGGAGGATGCTCCCGTCGGACTGGACCGCGACGTCGCCGAGGAACGACGCGGGCGTACCGCCGGGATCGGCAGTCCCGGTTTGCACCCGGGCCATGCCGCCCCCGTGGAAGGTCGTGTCGAGCATACCGGTCGCGGTGAATCGTGCGACGGCGAGCGCGCCGTGGCTGTCGGCGTCGCTGGCGGTGCCGCCCACGTAGATGACCCCTCCGGGGCCGAGCGCCACCGCCGTGGCGTTCGAGTATGGTCCGCCCGCGCTCGGGTCGCTCACCTGCTGGATCCGATAGCCGGCGCCGCCGCCGAAGGTCGGGTCGAGCGCGCCCCCGAGCGTCAACCGCACGAGGAGAAACGCCGACCGCCCGGTTGCGTCCAACGTCGACCCGACGGCGAGGATGCCATCCGGCGTCGGTAGCGCCGCGATTGCGTAGGTCGTGTTGGCGGCGACCTGGGAGAACTCGTTCGTGTAGACGCCGCCCGTGGCGAATCCTCCGAGCACGCCACCGGGCGTGAACCGTGCGACCGCCAGGTGGACGTCGGTCTGGTCCATCGGATCCAGCGCGATCGGCTGCGCCAGGAACAAGTTGCCGCCCGTGTCCGCGGCCCCGCGTCCTCCGCCGGCGAACGCCAGCGTGTACGCGGGACCGGCGCCCGCGAGCTGGGCGCGGGTGCTCCCGCCGGTCCCGAAGTTGAGGTCGAGAGCGCCGGTGTCGTCGACTGCGAGAACGAGCGCGGCCTGCCTGCCGTCGGATGCGCTGGCACCTCCGGTAGCTGCCCAACCACCGCCGGCGCGGGGGATCAGCGACTGAAGCATCGAGAAGACGGTTCCGCCGCCCTGGCCCGCCTGGATGACGCGCTTGCCGCCATCGCCGAAGCTCTGATCGAGCGTCCCGTCGGGAAGCAGCCGCGCGAGCGCGGCCGCCGTGATCCCGCTGTCGTCCAGAGCGAAGCCCCCCACCACGACGCGCCCGCTTCCGTCGATCTGTGCCGCGGCGAGACCCGTCCCGGTGTCGCCGGTCTTCGAGAGGTCGAGCAGCACGAGGTGGCCGCCGTTGAAGGTCGGATCGAGATCGCCGGGGTCCGCGAGGCCGCGGCCCGCGAGGGTCGAGACCAGCACTGCGCACCCGAGGAGGATCCTTGCGGCGACCATGGGGCCGTCTTGGGGGAATCGCCGGAAACGGTCAAGGTCGCGCCCCTGGAGCTCGAGCCGTTGCGGTCCTCGAGGCCGCACTCCCGCGAACGCCGTTGCCCGGCGACCGGAACGTGGGCTAGGGACGCGCATGGCCTCGGGCGCCCGCATGCGCGTCATCCTTCTCGCCGGGTGCGCACTGCTCGTGCGCGGCGCGACCTTCGCCGAGCAGCCTGGTGAGCTCGACCCGACCTTCAACGGCGGACAGCCCGTGATGCTCGACGTTTCGCACACCGTGCCGCACACGACCTTCTTCGTCGGCATCGCGTTCGACGACCAGGGGCGCCTCCTCGTCGCCGGCAACTCGACGGACGACACGGGCCGCGGTGCGGTTGCGCTCGTGCGACTCACCGCCAGCGGGGCGGTCGACCCGTCGTTCGGGACCAAGGGCTCGACGGTCGTGCAGATGGGTCTCGGATCGGGAACGTTCGCGCCGGGTTCGCGTGCAACCGCGATCGGCCCGCGACCGGCCGGCGCCGGCTGGCTGATCGGCGGTGGGGCCACCGCGTCGGACGCCCGCGGCGCCGCGCTGGTCGGCGCGTTCGATCCGGATGGCATGGTCGACGTCGGCTTCGGCAACGGCGGCAGCATCCGGCCTCAGCCCGCAGGCGTCGGTCAGACGACGAATGCCGAGCGCGCCGCGGTCGGTCCGGACGGAGCCACCTATGTTGCATCGACGATCGACACGATGACCGGCACCGATCGCAAGCTCGGTCTCTCGAAGGTGCTTCCCGCGGGTACGCTCGATACCGGCTTCGGGAACGTTCCAATGCAAGGCTCGTACGTGAACGGGTTCTCGGAGACCACCGATACGGGATCGTACGGGCTCGGGTGCCTTGTGACGGCCGCGGGCGTCCTCGTCGTCGGCACGACGCTCGCGACGAATGGAGCGCAGGAGGTCCTCGTCGTCAGGTTCACGGAGTCCGGCTCGCTCGACACGACGTTCGGCGGCGGAACCGGCTATTTTCGCGCCCAAGCGGGCGATCCGGCTGCTTCGAACCGCTATTCACAGGGAACGACCGTCGCCGAGGGACCCGAGCGCGAGATCTACGTGGGCGGAGTCGGCACCGACGGCGACAACCACCCGGCGTTGCTCCTGATGCGCCTCACGCCAGGCGGGCTGCTCGACACGACCTTCGGCATGGGCGGGATCCGTCGCATTCAGCCGGGCGTCGGTTCGACGCAATCCATCCTCGCCCAGGTGGTCGTGCAGCCCGACGGCAAGGTCGTTGCGTACGGTCGCACCGACGAGGGCGGAGCGACACGCGCGATCGTGCTGCGTCTCGACGTCGACGGCAACCTCGATCCCTCGTTCGGTACGAACGGACTCGTTCGGCTCGAATACGGTGACGAGTCGTTTCCCGGTGGCGCGCGGCTCACTGCAGATGCAGGCTCGGTCGTCGTGACGGGCCTGGCATCGTCAGGCTCGAGCTCGGAGGGCTTCGTCGCCAAGGTCCTGCTGGCGCCGTTCACGACCACGACGACGACGCTCCCCGGCGCCGAGTGCCCCGCCGCGCCGTCGCTCGGGGGCGTGCGCTGTCGCCTCGGCATCCTCGCGACGGCCATCGATGCGGCCGCGCCCGCCGGCAAGCTCCGAACGCGGCTCGATGCGACCTCGGCTCGCGCCGGCTCACAGCTCGAAGCCGCGGAGGGCCGGACCGGCAAGTCGCTGCGCCGCAAGCTGAAGAAGGGGTTGGCGAACGTGCGCCGGCTCGGGAGGCAGCTTGCGTCCAAGGCCGCCCAGCGAAACATCGCGTCCGATCAGCGCGGCGCGCTGGCGGTGCAGGTGCAATCGCTCGTGAGCGAGCTCGCGACCCTCGCGGCTGCGGCGTAGCGCCGCTCAGTCGATGCGCGCGTCGACGCGCTTCGGGGCGCGGAAGGCGAGCCCCAGGATCTGCGGCGGCGGCGCAGCGGGATCGAGCCGGAGCTTCGGCAGGCGGTCGAGGATCGCGTTGAGCGCGATGCGGACCTCCATGCGCGCCAGGTGGTAGCCGAGGCAATGGTGGCGACCGAAGCCGAAGCCGAGGTGGTCGTCGGCGCGACGGTCGAGGTCGTAGAGGTCGGGATTCGGGTAGTGCTCCTCGTCGCGGTTGCCCGAGGCGTTCATCACCGAGACGTTCATCCCGGCCGGGATCTCGACGCCGCGCATCTCGACGTCGCGCGTCGCCTGGCGCGACGTCATCAGCACCGACGTCTCCCAACGCAGCGTCTCCTCGATGGCCCACGGCACGAGCGAGCGATCGGCGCGCACGCGCTCGTAGCGCGCCTCGCGATCCGAGAGGAGCGCGACGAAGAGGTTGCCGAGCAGCTTGAACGTCGTCTCGGCGCCGGCCGGGATCAGGAGGCGCAGGAAGTTCACCACCTCGTCGCTCGTGAGGCCCTCGCCGTCGACGGTGCCGGTCACGAGCTTCGAGATGACGTCGTCCGCCGGGTGCGCACGGCGCTCGGCGATGACGGGGAGGAGGTACTGGCGGAGCGCCTCGGCCGCCGCGAGGCCCTTCTGCAGGTCCTTCGGGAACCCGATGATGTCGAGCGCCCAGGACTGGAACTGCGGATAATCCTTGCGCGGGATGCCGACCATGTGGGCCATCACCTGCACCGGAAAGCGGTCCGTGAAGTCGGCGACCAGCTCGGCCGCCGGCCGCGTGGCGAAGCCGTCGATGATTTCGTGGACCATCTTCTCGAAGACCGGCTCGAGCCGCTCCAGGTTCTTCGGCGCGAACACCTGCTGCACGAGCATGCGGTGGCGCGTGTGCTCCTTGCCGTCCATCTCGATGAGCGTCCGGCCCATCACCTTGCCGACCTCGAAGTTCGACTTCGAGGAGAACGTCTCGTGGTCCTTCAGGACGGCGACGCAGTCGTCGTACTTGCTGACGGAGACGGCGACGCGACCCATGAATTCGATCCGCAGCACGGGCGTGTTCGCACGCATCATCGCGAACATGGGGTAGGGATCCGGATGATCGAAGATCATCTGCGGGTCGAAATCGATGCCGGTGTCCATGATGCGTCGGGTGTAATCGAACATTCGCCCGATTACCAGCCGAAAATGGGCGCGCTGGTTGACGGGCCGCCGCGCGCCCTGTTAGCGAACCCCGGTGACCACGAGCGCGCCACCCGATCCGGACGTCGTCGCGCCGCGGCCGGGCGAGGAGCTCGACGCGGTCGCCGTCGGTCGCTACCTCGACGGCCGCATTCCCGGCGCCACAGGCACGCCCGAGATCTGGCAGTTTCCCGGCGGACACGCGAACCTCACGTACCTCGTCCGCTACCCGGCAGCGCGCTACGTGCTCCGCCGCGGCCCGCACGGCGACGTCGCGGCCGGCGCGCACGACATGGGGCGCGAGTACCGCGTGCTCTCGGTGCTCTACGAGCAGTTCCCGCTCGCGCCCCGCGCGTTCCTCTATTGCGAGGACAAGAGCGTCCTCGGCGCGACGTTCTTCGTCATGGAGCGGCGAGAGGGCGTCGTCGTCCGCCGTGACGTGCCTCCGGAATTCGGGGGCGGCAAGGACGCCAGCCAGAACCGCAAGCTCTCGCAGGTGATCATCGACACCCTGGCCGACTTCCACGCCGTCGACGCCGAGGCCGCGGGATTGATGGGCCTCGGCAAGCCCGAGGGCTACCTGCAGCGTCAGGTGAAGGGCTGGAGCGATCGCTGGAACCGCGCCAAGACGAAGGAGCTGAAAACCGCCGACGAGGTGATGGCGTGGCTCGTCAGCCACATGCCGCCGTCGCCCCCGCCGACGCTCGTCCACAACGACTGGCGCCTGGACAACATGGCCGTCGCCGCGGACGATCCGGGTCGCTGCGTCGCCGTCTACGACTGGGACATGTGTACGGTGGGCGACCCCTTCACGGACCTCGGGACGCTCCTCGCCTCCTGGTACGAGCAGGGCGAGACGTTCGAGTTCCTGTCGCCCATGCCGTCACGCGCGCCGGGATTCATGACGCGCGCCGAAGCGATCGCACGTTACGCCGAACGCAGCCGCCGCGACGTCTCGACCATGCCGTACTACTACGTGTTCGGCCTCTTCAAGATGGCGGCCGTCGTCCAGCAGCTCTACTTCCGTTACCTGCAGGGCCATACGCAGGACGCGCGCATGGCGGGCGGCGAGGTCGTCGCCGAGGGCATGATCGGGCTCGCGCACGACCACATGACCCGGCACCCCTGAGGGCGATCGCCGCTCAGCGACGCGGGCGCGGCGCCGGGACGAACGTGGTGCAGCCCCACCGCTCGCGCGCCCAGACGCCGAGCGCGAACCCGGTGGTGTAGCCGAAGGCCCAGATGAGGAAGGTGGTCACGGCTGTGTCCTCCCGGCGAGCGTTCGTACTGCGAACAGGATCGTGTCCTCGCGCGTCAGCTCGCGCGTGCGTCCGTCGCGCCCGCGGAGCCTCACCATGAGGCCGGCCGTCTCCTCGACGCTCCAGCCCGCCAGGCGCAGGAACTCGGCGGCCATCTTGAGGTCGCCCGACGAGACCGACACCTGGCCGGCGAGGATCCAGGCTTCCATGAGCCGCCCGGCGAACAGCTCGAACTGCGTCGCGATCGTGCGCGGCAGCTCCTCGTCGACGATGTTGCGCTCCACGCTGGCCTCCCGTGCCCCGTTGGGGTGTGCAACGGTAGCAAGCCCTCTGCCGCCGTGGCGGCCTGGATTTCTCCGCGCCGGTGGCCGTGGCGAGCGCCAGGAGTGGCACACCGGTGGCGCCCGGCGCCCGCAGGCGGCGCACCGGCGTCGCATCGCCCCGCGCCCGCCGTGCGTCGTGCGAGGTTCGGGTCAGCGCAGGGCGGCCCGCAGCTCGTCGCGAAAATCGGGATGGGCGACGCCGATCAGGGCCTCGGCGCGCATCCGGTCGCCCGCGAACGAGACGTCGACGGCGCCGTGCTCCGTCACGACCCACTGGAGGTGGTGCCGGGCCGTCGTGACGAGCGTGCCCGGGGGAAGCTGCGGGACGATGGTCGACACTCGCCGTCCCCCGACGGTCGCCGTCGACTTGAGGCAGAGGAGGCTCTTTCCGCCCGGCGCCTCGCTGGCGCCGACGACGAACGACTCGTGCCCGCCGATCCCCGAGTACTGGCGGCCGCCGACGTGGTCGGCCGCCGCCTGCCCGAAGAGATCGACGCTGAGGCAGCCGTTGACGCTGACGAGCCTCCGCAGCTTGCGGAGGAGGGCCGGCTCGTTGGTGGCCGAGACCGGCAGCATGCGCACGATCGGGTTGCCGTCGAGCCAGCGGTAGAGCGCGGCGCTGCCGAGTGCGAAGGTCGCGACCGAGACGCCGTCGTAGAGGCCTTTGCGGTTCGTCACCTTGTCGGCGTCGTGGAGGTGCATGACGCCGTCCGAGAACATCTCGGTGTGGACGCCGAAGTCGCCGAGCGGGCCCGCGGACAGGATCTGGGCGATCTGGTTCGGGATGGCCCCGATCCCGAACTGAAGGGTCGAGCCGTTCTCGATCAGGTCGGCCACGTGCCGCGCGATCGCGACGTCCTCGGGTGACGCCGGCTCGTCGGGAAGCGCGAACAGCTCGGCCTCGTGCCGGGCCCACGCGTCCACCTGGGACACGTGGATCCGGTGGTCGCCGAGCTCCGGAAGACCGCGCACGCGCGGCATGTGCGGATTCACCTCCGCGATCGCGAGCCGCTCCGGATCGCTTGCGGCATCGAGAAACGGACGGTACGACGCGCCCGCGTGCGTGCCGAAGCTGAGCCAGCCCTCCGCGTCGGGCGGCGAGGTGACGGCCAGGACGACGCGGGGCTTGTGGACGAGGGCAAGGCGCTCGAGCCCGTGGAAGTCGCCGGGGAGGAACTCGACGCGGCCGCCGGCCGCCCGCGCCATGCGCTCGATCGGGCCGAAGAAACCGGACATGACGCGCACCTTCGGGTTCTGCAGGAACGTGTACGGCGCCGAGAGGATGCCCGTCTCGATCACCACGTCCTCGAGATCGGTGCGCGCGCCGAGCGCATCGAGGATGCCCTGCGGCTGCCCGCTGACGAACCCGCACATGACCTCGTCGCGCGGCTGGACGAGTGCGGCGGCCTCGGCGACGCTGACCTCTCGGCCCTTCGCTCCCACGCGCCCCCTATGGCAGCTTGCGCACGAACGAGAAAGGGCCGGCACCGTGGCGGCGCCGGCCCTTCGAAGTGCTCGTCAGGAAGCGACGGTCAGCAGTGCTTCTCGCAGCGGCGGTAGGTCCGCTGCCCCTTGACGGTCGCTCGGGGCTCGCTGTTCGTGCGCTCGAAGACCTTGTCGTGCTTGTCCTGCGCGACGCCCTCGCACACCTCGGTGCAGGTCTGGTCCGGGGCGGCGCAATCGGTCGTGCACTGGTCGAGCACGCCCTGCTTGGCCGCGGTGCAGTCGTCGGCCGAGTTGCCCGCCGCGAGGCAGGTCTTCTCGACCTCGTTCGCATGCGCCTCGCAGTTCGAGTCGCACGTATCGGGCGGCTCCGGCGCGCAGTGATCGGCCATGCAGGCGTCGTTCACCTCGCCCGCGAGCGTCGTGCACTCGTCCTCGGTCTTGTCGCTCGCGAGGCACTTGCGCTTCACGCGGTCGGCCTTCTTCTGGCAGCGGTTCGCGCACGCCGCCTGCGGGTTGCAGTGGAGCTGCACGCAGCCGTCGAACTCGGTCTGCGCCGCGGCCTTGCAGTCGGCCTCGACGCCGCCGTCCTCGATGCAGCGGCGCAGGTCGTGCCGCGCGTGGTCGGCGCAGCGCTCCTTGCACGAGGCATCGGGGCTCTCGTCCGAGCAATGCTCCTCGACGCAGTGGCGCTGGGCTTCCTCACCCAGAGCGTCGCAGAAGTCCTGGTCGAAACCGGCGTCGACGCAGGCCGCGACCACCTTGGCGACGGCCTCGGCGCAGCGCGCCGGGCAATCGTCGGCGTTGCACTGGTTGGCGATGCACTGATCCTTCGCGGTCTGGGCCGCCGCGGCACAGTCGTTCTCGGTGCCGCCGCCGGCGACGCACTCCTGGAAGCCGGCCTCGGCGTTCTGCTGGCAGGTCTCCTCACAGCTCGGGCCGGGGTCGGAGCAATTCTCGTCGATGCATTGCTGCTTCACGGTCGCCTTCAGCATGGCGCACGCGTCCTCCGTGCCGCCGTTGTCGAGGCAGGCCTGGCCCGCCTTCTCCGCCTTGCCGTTGCAGCGATCCTCGCAGGGCACCTCGGGCTGGTCGTTGCAGTGGTCGACCGTGCACTGCTTGAGCGCCTCGTCGGCGCGCGCGGAGCACAGCTCCTTCGCCGCCTCGCCCTCGGTCGCGATGCAATCGGTGAACACGCCGTGGGCGAAGGTCTGGCAGTCGGCGTGACAGCACTTGTCGGGCGCGTCCTGACAGCCTTCGGTGCCGTCGCAGAGATCGCTCACGCAGCGGGTGAGGGCCTCGTCGTGCGCGTGCTGGCAGATGTCGGCGCAGGCGTCGCCCGCGTCACAGTTCGCGAGGCACTTGTTCTGCACGCCGGTCGCGCTCTCCTCGCACTTCGACTGGCAGTCGCCGGCAGGCGGGGTCTGGCAGTTCGTGTCGACGCAGGTCTGGAAGGTCTGGGCCGCAGCGGCCTTGCAGTCCTCGTCCGAGCCGCCCTGCTCGATGCACGTCTGGAACGCCTGCTCGGCTTGGACGCCGCACTGCTCGGCGCAGGGGCGATCCTCGGCGACGGCGCCGCGGGCTGCGAGCAGCAGCCCGAAGGCTGCGGTGACGACGATTCGGCCAATGCGCATGGATTTCTCCCTTTCGACGAGTTGTCGGCAGTGGCGCGGAGAGCAAGCGACATGCCCGGTGCAACACCGCGACCGGGCAGGCGCGCCAGTTCGCCGCCGTGTCGGAATCCCGACGGGGCGGGCACCGGTTGACGCTCTCGCCCCCGGCGGTCTACGGAGCGCGCATGCGCGTACTCCTGGTCACCCTTGCGTTCCTCGTGGCGCCCGTCGCGTTCGCCGATCCCGTGCGGACCCAGGCCGGCGCTCTTCGCTTCTCCCATCCTTCGGAGTGGGTTCGCGTACCGGCGCCGTCGGACATGCGCGCCGCGCAGTTCCGCGTTCCGAAGGTCGAGGGCGACGGCGAGGACGCCGAGGTCGTCCTCTTCTTCTTCGGCAAGGGACAGGGCGGCAGCGCGCAGGACAACCTCGATCGGTGGTACGGTCAGATGACCCAACCCGACGGCTCGGCGTCGAAGGACAAGGGCGTCGTCACCATCAAGACGATCAACGGCCTCAAGGTGACCGAGCTCGACCTGGCCGGCGCGTACAAGGGGATGCCCGCGCCGGGCTCACCAGCCGCGACGAAGTCCGGCTATCGCTTGCTCGCCGCCGTCGTCGAAGGAGACGAAGGGCCGTGGTTCTTCCGCCTGGTCGGGCCCGACGCCACGGTGAAGGCGGCGAAGCCCGGCTTCGACGCCCTGCTCGGGAGCGTCGAAGTGCACAAGTAGCGCGCTACGACGCGACGCGGGCGCGCAACCGAGCGTTCGACGCGACGTCGGTGGCGAGGTCGATCGCCGTCCACGCCATCGCGAGGGCGCCGTCGGCCACCGCCTTGTCGGCCGCTGGCGTCGCGCAATGGGCGGCGAACTCGGGCTGATGGTTCACGGCCGGAAGCGACTCGACGCCGATCGCCGGATGGATCGACGGGATCGCGAGCGAGACGTTGCCCATGTCGGTCGAGCCGGCGAAGCGCTCCCGAAGCGGGCCCAGGTCCGGGAACGAACGCCCGAGCGCTTCGGCGTTGCGGCGATAGAGCGCCGCGATCTCGGAATCGTGGACGACCTCGGCGTAGCCGAGCTGCTCGTTGGCGAGCTCGAGGCGCGCGCCGGTCGCGATCGCACCGGCCTCGAAGCAGCGCATGACCTTCGCGCGCAGCTTGCCGAGGTCGTCCATCCTGCTCGCGCGCACGACGTAGCGCGCGGCCGTGTGCGCCGGGATGACGTTGGGCGCCTCGCCGCCGCGCAGCACGATCCCGTGGATGCGATCGGTCTGCCGGATGTGCTGGCGCAGGAGCCCGATCGCCGTCTGGGCGACGGTCAGCGCGTCGGCCGCGTTGACGCCGCGCTCGGGAAACGCCGAGGCGTGCGCCGCCTTGCCGTGGTAGTGCACGTCGAACTGCTGAAAGGCGATCATCGCCGGCTCGGCGGCGTCGATCGGCGCGGGGTGCACCATCATCGCGGCGTGCACGCCGGCGAAGGCGCCGCGCTCGAGCATGATGATCTTCCCGCCGCCATTCTCCTCGGCGGGCGTGCCGAGCACCGTGACGGTCAGGCCGACGTCGTCGGCGATGCGTGCGAGCGCCAGCCCCGCGCCGACGGCACTGGCGGCGATGATGTTGTGCCCGCACGCGTGTCCGATCTCCGGCAGGCAGTCGTACTCGGCACAGATGGCGACGTGGAGCGGACCCGAGCCCGCGCGCGCGAGGAACGCCGTCGGCAGGCCGCACGCCCCGCGCTCGACGCGGAAGCCTGCGGCGTCGAGCGGCTCGGCCGTCCAGACCGAGGACTTCTCCTCCTCGAAGGCGAGCTCGGGATGCGCGTGGATCCGATGCGACAGGTCGACGAGCGACTTCCGGGCGTCCTCGATGCGCTCGCGCGCGGCGGCTTTTGCGTCCATGCCCCGCATCGTACCAGTATGGGGGTGCCATGTACGACGGCCTTCTCGTCGTCGACGCCGACGCCCACAAGATGGAGAACCCGGTGGTCTTCTTCGACTACCTGGACCCCGCCTATCGCGACCGCCTGGGGTCGCGGATCGATCGCCACGGCCAGCAGCGCCTGGTGATCCGGGACTTCAACCCCGCGACCGGGCGCAACGATCTCGAGCGCGTCTTCCCCCAGCCGGAGGGGCCGGGCAAGGGGGCGTTCGCGGCCATCCACCCCGAAACCGCGATCGGCGGCATCTTCAACCGCATCCGCATCGAGCACATGGATCGCGAGGGCGTCGACGCCCAGGTGCTCTACGGCTCCATGACGCTCTCGTTCGAGGCGATCCTCGATCGCGACCTCGCCGTCGCGTGCATGCGCGCCTACAACTCGTACATGGCCGACGACTGTCGCGCGTATGCGGGGCGGCTCTTCCCGGTCGCGTTCGTGTCGCTCGTCGACCTGCCCGAAGCCGTCGCCGAGATGCGCCGCTGCGTCGAGGAGCTCGGCATGATCGGCGTGCACGTGCCGCCGAGCCTCCCGGTGCCGCATCCCGCCGCGCCCGCGGCCTTTCCCGCCGTCCGCCTCCCGAAGCACGTCTCGCATCCGGACTTCGCGCCGATCCTCGCCGAGGCCGAGCGGCTCGGGATCGCGGTCGGCGTCCACGGGTCGCCCGGCGTCTACCTGCCGGGCGGCATCTCGGAGCAGGTCGACACGTTCATCCTCTCGCACGTCTTCGGGCACCGGAACCAGATGCAGATGGCGCTCGCCGCGTGCGTCTTCGACGGCGTGTTCGATCGGCACCCGCGCCTGCGCATGGGGTTCCTCGAGGCCGGCTGCGGCTGGCTCCCCGACCTCGTGCACGCCTTCCACGAGCACTGGGAGAAGCGCATCCGCGACTTCGATCCCGACGTGCGCCTGCCGATGGGGCAGTTCACGCGCGAGCTGCTGCGCGAGCGCGGCGGCAGGGACGGTAAGCTCGGCCTCCTCGGCAAGGCCAAGGGCGTCTACGAGCTCCTCGTGAGCGTCGAGCGCGAGCGCCGTGATCCGGCGAACGACGGCTACGTCTTCGAGCATCGCCACCTGGACCACGATCCGACCGACTTCTTCCGTCGCGGTCAGGTGTTCGTGAGCTTCGAGTCGGACGACCCGGCGCCGGCCTATCTGCCCGAGGCCCTGGGCCCGATGGGCGAGGATCTCGCCTGCTTCAGCGCGGACTACGGCCACTGGGACGGCGTGCTCACCGACTGCGTCCGCAACGTGGCGCGCGTGCGCCCCTACGAGCGCGCGCACCTCGCGAAGCTCCTCGCCGGGAACTGCCTGCGCCTGTACGGCGAGCCGCTCGCGCAGCGCCTCGGCGCCTCGAGGGCCGCATGAGCGAGACGAGACTCTTCGGCGGGACCGAGGTGCACGTCGGCCAGGACGTCGGCGGGCGCACGTTCGCCGTCACGGCCGACGCCGTCGAGCGCTATCGCGAGGGAACGGCGAGCGCCGTGGCGACCGGCGACGTCGCGCCGGCGCTCACCTTCCACTCCGAGTGCTATCGCGATCTCGCGTGGTATCTCCCGAACCTCATCGGCAACCTCCACGCGCGCCAGGAGTGGGAGCTCTTCCGGCCGTTCCGCATCGGCGACACGATCCGCTCGCGGACGACGGTCGTCGAGCGCTACCGCAAGCGCAACCGCAACTACGTCGTCGCCGAGGTGCTGCTGACCGACCAGGGCGGCGCATGGCTGCAGCGGAGCCGCACCCACCAGAGCTTTCTCGCCGACGACCCCGGTAGCGACCTGGTGGTCGACCGCGAGCGCGAGAAACGGAGCGACCGGCGTTTCGAGCTGCCCGCCGCCGGTGGGGAGAGCATCGCGCTCGCGCCGCGCACGATCACGCACGCGATGTGCGAAGCCTTCTCGGGCCCCGTGAAGAACTACCACACCGACGTCGAGATGGCGCGGGCGCTCGGATTCCCCGACATCGTCGTGCAGGGGATGATGTCCGTATGCTTCACGGCCGACCTCGTGACCGAGCGCTACGGCATGGGCTTCCTCGCCGGCGGCAAGCTCGACGTGCGGCTCGTGAACGTCGTATGGCCGGGCGACGCCATCACGGCGCGCGGCACGGTGCGCGAGGTGACGGCTGAGGGCTCGCGGCGGCGCGCGCACCTCGACGTGTGGTGCGAGAAGGCCGACGGGACGGTCACGATCATCGGAGCCGCCAGTGCCTTCGTCGCCGCCTGAGGGGCCGATCGTCTTCTTCGACGGCGTGTGCACGATGTGCAACGCCTTCGTCGATCGGGCGCTGCGCGCCGACAGACGCGGTGTGCTGCGCTTCGCCCCGCTGCAAGGTGACACGGCGCGCCGCCTGCTGCCGCCGCTCACGGACGACGTCGAGCGCTGGTCGCTCCTCTACCTCGACGAGCGCGGCATCCACGACCAGTCCGACGCCTCCCTCGAAGCGTTCCGGCGCCTGGGCGGTGTGTGGGGGCTCGTGAGCCTGCTGCGGTTCGTCCCGCGCGCGATCCGCAATCCGCTCTATCGTTTCGTCGCGCGCAACCGCTACCGTTGGTTCGGACGCCGCGACACGTGCCGGTTGCCGACGCCTGCGGAGCGCGCGCGCTTCCTGCCCTAGGTCCCCGTGCGCACCGCGCGGTCGACGCGGCGATCGATCGCGCTGAAGCCGGCGATGAGCCCCTGCGCCACCAGCCAGCGCAGCGGCTCCGGCGGCATCGGCACCTTCCAACGTCCCCAGAGCGCGCGGCCCGGGCCGTCGCGGCCGAGCAGAAGGTCGGCGAGCATCGAGCCCGCGTAGCTCGCCATCGCGATGCCGTGCCCCGCGTAGCCGGCGCTGTGGTAGACGTTGCGATACGTGCCCCCGACGCCGACCGCGGGGAGGAAGTCCAGGCCGAAGGCGATGGGTCCGCCCCAGCGATGGGTGATCGCGACGTCGCGGAGCGCGGGGAATCGGGCGCGGAAGGCGCCCTCCAGGAAGTCGAACGTCGCCGGATCGTCGGGCAGCGCCCGCCCGTCGAAGCCGTAGCGTACGGTCTTGGCGCCGCCGACGATGCGGTCATCCTGCGTGAGGCGATAGCTCTCGAGGATCTCGTGCGCCGTGTAGATGCCCTCGCGCCCGCGCCAGCCGATCGCCCCGCGCTGCGCGTCCGTCAGCGGCGCGGTCGCGAAGAGGTAGACGTGGAAGCGCGAGATCGTACCGCGGAGCCAGCCGAGCGCGGGCGTGTAGGCGTTGGTCGCGAGCACGACCGCGCGAGCGCGCACGCGACCCGCCGGCGTGATCACGAGCGCGGGATTTCCCTCCTCGATGCGCGCGACCGGCGTCACCTCGAAGACCTGCGCACCGGCGCCCTCGGCGAGACGGCGAAGGCCCCGCACGTAGCGCCCCGGATCGAGGATGCCCCCGCGACGCATGAGGAGGGCCCGCGTGAACGTGCGCGGCAGGTCGCGCGCCCGCATCGCGTCCGCCTCCAGCATCTCGGCGTCGAGCCCGAGCCCGCGTGCGGCCGTGGCGGCCTTGTCGAGCATGCCGTGCTGGCGGGGGTGGACGGCCGCCATGACGTTGCCGACCGCGTCGTACCCGCAATCGATGCCGCTCGTGCGGATCGTGTCCTCGACGTGCGCGATCGCCAGCTGCACGAGCTCGACGAGCGCGTGGGCTCGCGATCTGAAGAGGAGGGCGAGGGTGGGGAGGTCCTTGCCGATGACGGGCGTCAAGTGCCCCGCGTTGCGCCCGCTCGCGCCGAAGCCGACGTGCTCCTGCTCGAGGACGACGACCGAATGGCCGGCGGCGCGCAGCGCGATGGCCGCCGACAATCCCGTGAACCCCGCCCCGACGATCGCGACGTCGGCGTCGACGTCGCCCGCGAGCGGGGCCGCCGCCGGCGCCACGCCCTCCATCCACAGGCTTCCGCCGGCGGGCGGCGTCACTCAGATCTCCTTCACCGCGGCGATGCGCTGGACGATCCGATCCGCCAGCGCCGCGTCCTCGAACGCGATGACCCGGAGCTTCCCGGCGACCGCACGGAGCAGCTCGCCGGGCTCGAGGAGGAAGGCGGGGTTCGACGGCTTGCCGTGGCGCTCGTGGCCGTGCGCGAACGTTTCGTAGATGAGGACGCCGCCGGGCTCGAGGCGATCCACGAGCAGCGGCACGAGCGGCCGATGCAGGTAGTTCGTCACGACGATTCCGCCGAAGCGTCGCTCGCCGAGGGGCCACGGGCTGCCGTCTTCCAGGTCCGCGCGCACGACCTCCAGGCTCGAGTTCGGGGCGAGGTCCGTCACGTCCCGATCGACCGCCACGACCTTGTGGCCGCGCTCGACGAACAGGCGGGCGTGCCGTCCGTTGCCGGCGGCGACGTCGAGCACCGTCGCGCCGTGCGGGACGAGGTCGGCGAATCGCGCGACCCACGCCGATGCCTGCGTCGCTCCATGCGCGGGCGCCGTGCGCAGGCACGCCATCACCTCGGCGTGGAGCGCCGGATTCGCGGCGATGATCGAGCTGCCGCGCACGGGATCGCCGCCTTCCCAGTCGGTGATGACGCCGCCCGCGCCGCGGATGATCGGTACCAGGGGAAGGAGATCCCAGGGGCTCATCACGGGGTCGGTCATGACGTCGGCCTCCCCGCTCGCGACGAGAAGATAGCCGTAGCAGTCGCCCCACGTCCGCAGCCATCGGACCTTGGAGACGAGCCGCTCCCACGCCGCGCCGTCCTGGTAGCGCGCGGCGGTCGTCGTGTCGGACGCGAGCAGCACCGCATCGGCGAGCCGCGCGGTCGAGCGCACGCGCACGCGGCGGCCGTTCAGCGTCGTCGTCGTCCCGTCGCCCAGGCACAGCTCGCGCAGGATCGGCTGATGGATCGCGCCCAGGATCGGCTCGCCGCGGTGCAGGACGCCGATCAGCGTCCCGAAGAGCGGCACCCCGGAGACGAACGACTTCGTGCCGTCGATGGGATCGAGCACCCACACGTACTCGGCGTCGGTGCGCTCGCTCCCGAGCTCCTCGGCCATGATGCCGTGGTCGGGAAAGCGCGCGCGGATCTTGCGGCGCATGACCTCCTCGGCGGCGCGGTCGGCCTCGGTGACCGGCGTCTGGTCGGTCTTCAGCTCGACGGCGAGGCTCGGGCTCCGGAAGTGACGGCGGATCAGGTCGCCGCTCTCGTCGGCGAGCTCCCGCACGAGCGCGATCAGCGCATCGACGTCCATCTCACCTCAACGCGAAAGGTCGGCCGCGGTCGTGAGCATCGTCCACGCGAACCACGCCGCCACGGTGACGATCAACGCCCCGGCCGCCAGCATCTTGTGATGTCGCTTCATGCGCGGGTCCTACACTACCCCGCCCACCGATGTCACCGGCGCGCCGACGTTTGCTCGGGCCTGGGCTTCGGGTTACGTCTCCCGATCGCATGTTCGAGCTGAGCTACACCGCCGAGGAGCAGGCGTTCCGGCGCGAGCTGCGGGCGTGGCTCGCGGCGAACCTGCCGAAGGAGCCGGTTCCCGACGACGAAGATGCGCGGCGCGTCTTCCAGCGCGCGTGGCAGAAGAGGCTCGCCGCCGCGGGCTACGTCGGCATCCACTGGCCGCGCGAGCACGGGGGCCGGGGCGCGTCGCTCAACGAGCAGGTCATCTTCACCGAAGAGATGGCACGCGTGCGGGCACCCGAGATCCTCGATGCCGTCGCCGTCAACATCGTGGGCTCGGTGCTCCTGCACGCCGGATCGCCCGAGCAGAAGCAGCGCTACCTGCCGAAGATCCTTCCGGCCGACGAGGTGTGGTGCCTCGGCTTCTCGGAGCCGAACGCGGGCTCGGACCTGGCGTCGCTGCGCTGTCGTGCCGTGCGCGACGGCGATCACTGGATCGTGAACGGCCAGAAAGTGTGGTCGTCCAAGGCCCACTTCGCCGACTGGCTGCTGCTCCTCGTGCGCACCGACCCCGACGTCGCCAAGCACAAGGGCATCACGTGCATGGTCGTCGACATGAAGGCGAAGGGCGTCACGTGGCGGCCGCTCGTGCAGCTCAGCGGCCGGCGCGAGTTCAACGAGGTGTTCCTGGAGGACGTGCGCGTCCCGGTCGCGAACACGATCGGGGAGATCAACGGCGGCTGGCCGCTCATCCGCGCGGCGCTCGCGCACGAGCGCGGGACGCTCTGGGCCTTCGACTTCAAGATCCGACTCCAGAACGGCTCGCTCGCGCTCGCCGACATGTACCGGCAGGCGAAAGCCGGCGCCGCCGGCCGCGGCGCGGACCTCGCCACGCTGCGCGAGCAGGTGGCGCAGGCCCACATCGAGTCCGAGGTGTTCGCCGCGCACACGCTCCGCATCCTGCCGAAGCTCGCCGGCGGCGACGCGGGCACGGACGCCGCGCTGCAGAAGCTCTTCGGCAGCGAGGTGCAGCAGCGCGCGTGCGAGCTCGCCATGCAGCTCGAAGGGTCCTACGCGCAGCTCGCCATCGGCGAGCGGCGCGGGATCGAGCAGGGCGAGTGGCAGGAGCGCTACCTCTACTCGCGCTCGATCACCATCTCGTCGGGGACGTCCGAGGTGTTGCGGAGCCTGCTCGCGCAGCAGGCGCTGGGGTTGCCGCGATGAAGCGCCGTCGCCTCGGACGCAGCGGGCTCGTCGTCTCCGAGATCTGCATGGGGACGATGACGTTCGGCTCGATGGCCGACGAGGCGGCGAGCCTCGCGATCCTGGATCGCGCCTTCGAGGCCGGCGTCGACTTCCTCGACGCGGCCGAGGTCTATCCCGTGCCGCCCGACGCGAAGTGGGTCGGCCGCACCGAGGAGATCGTCGGCAAGTGGCTGAAGCACCACCCGCGCGAGGCCGTCTTCGTCGCGACCAAGATCGCCGGACCGGCCGGCGGATGGTTCCAGGCGCCCGTTCGCGGCGGCAAGGGCGACCTCGACCGCCACTCGATCGCACACGCCGTCGACGCCTCGCTGCGCCGGCTCGGCACCGACTACATCGACCTCTACCAGACGCACTGGCCGAGCCGCGACGTCCCGATCGAGGAGACGCTCGAGGGGCTCGCGCGCGTCGTCGACGCCGGCAAGGTGCGCGTCGTCGGCTGCAGCAACGAGACGCCCTACGGCCTCACGAAGGCGCTGTGGGAGGCCGACGCCCACGGCCTGCCGCGCACCGAGACGATCCAGAACAACTTCAGCCTGCTCAATCGTCGCTTCGAGGACGCGCTCGCCGAGGTGTGCCGGCGCGAGCACGTGAGCTGCCTGCCCTACAGCCCGATCGCGGGCGGCGTGCTCTCCGGCAAGTACCAGGACGGCCGCTGGCCCGCCGGCGCGCGCTTCAGCGACTACCGGGAATCGAGCCCGCGCACGCAGGCGATGACCCGCCGCTTCGTGAACGAGAAGACGCTCGCCTCGACGGCGCGCTTCGCGGAGATCGCCCTCAAGGCGGGGATGTCGACGGTGACGCTCGCCGTCGCCTGGACGCTCACGCACGACTTCGTCGGCTCGACCATCGTCGGCGCGACGAGCCCGGACCAGCTTCCGGATCTCCTGCGCGGCGCCGAGGTCGAGCTCGCCGCCGACGTACGCAAGGCGTGCGATCAGGTGACGCGCGAGATCCTGTACCCGATGGGTTAGGCGACCGATGAGCGCGCGCCTGTGGGCCGCGGCCGCGCTCGCGGGCGCCGGCTTCGGCCTCGCGGTGTCGGTGGTCGAGGTGTGGCTGAACGCCCGCCGGATTCTCGTCCTCGGGATCCATCCGCCGCTCGGATTGCTCGCGACGGGTGCGGCCCTCGGCGGCGGGCTCGCCGTCGCCGTCGGCATCGTGACGGCCCCGGTGCGTGCGAAGGGAGCGGGCTGGCATTGGCTCACGATGACGGCCGTGTGGATCGCGATCCAGGAATACGCGGCCCCGGACGGAACGGCGGCGCGGATCCTCGCGTTCGCGCCGCCGATGGCCGCCCTCGCGCTCGGCGGGGGCGGCGCCCTCCTCGCGCGCCGCCGGCGCTGGCTTCCGGTCGTGCTCGGCGTCTTGCTGCTCGCCGCAGGGCTCGTGGCGCCCGAGGTGAGCGCGCGGCGCCGGGCGCCCGCCCTCGCGCCGGTCGCGCCGGGCGTCGCGCCGCCGGGAGCGCCGGACGTCGTCGTCGTCGTGCTCGACACCGTGCGTGCGGACCACGTGTCGGCATACGGCTACATGCGGCCGACGACGCCCAACTTCGACGCGCTCGCCGCCGGCGGCGCGCTCTTCCTCGACGCCGTCTCACCCGCCACCTGGTCGCTCCCGTCGCACGCCTCGCTCTTCACCGGGCGGTTCGTGTCGGCGCACGGCGCGCACGACGAGCATCCGTTCCTGGACGGTGGCACGCCGACGCTGGCGGAGACGCTCGCGCGCGACGGCTGGGACACGCGCTCGTTCACCGCCAACGCCTGGATCAGCGACAGCCTCGGCATGGTGCGCGGCTTCGCGTGGACCGACGAGGCGTGGCGCCGCGGGGACGCCGCGCGGCCCTTCCTGGCGACGTACCGGCTGCTCGATCGCCTCGGGTGGGACGGCGGCGACAAGGGCGGCGCCGCCGTGACGACGACCTTCGAGGACTGGCTCGCCGCACGACCGAAGGACGGCCGGCCTGCGTTCGCGTTCCTCGACTTCGTCGAAGCGCAGCTCCCGTATCACCAGCTTCCACCCGACTACCTCTCGCGCTTCACGACGCGCCCGCGCCGCGAGCTGCGCGGCCTGTCGTCCCAGCTCCTGATGGCGCAGTTCGGCGGCGACCTGCCGGCGGGGCGCGACGCCGCCGAGCTGGCGGCGGCGATGTACGACGCCGGCGTCGCCTATGCGGACCACCTCCTCGGACGGGTCGTGGACGCGCTCCGCAACCGCGGGACGCTCGATCACACCATCGTCGTCGTGCTCGCCGACCACGGCGAGCTGCTGGGCGACCACGGCGAGTTCGGCCACGGCCACTCGCTCTACGAGCAGGCGCTGCACGTGCCGCTCGCGATCCGCTATCCGCCGCGTATTCCGGCCGGCGTCCGCATCGCGACCCCGGTGTCGACGGTCGGTGTCTACGCGACTGTCCTCGACCTGGCCGGGCTCCCGCCCGTCCCCTCGACGCAGGTGGGCTCGCTCATGTCCGTGATCCGGGGCGGACCGCACGAAGGCCCCGTGCTCTCCGAGCAGTATGCGGCCATGCCGGGAAGCGCGCGCGAGGGCGACGACGATCCGCTCCTGCGCAGGAGCGCGCGCTCGCGCGCGTATCGCGTCGGGCGCCACAAGCTGATCGAGGCGCGGCCGGGCGGGATCTATCTCTTCGACCTCGACGCCGATCCGAAGGAAGAGGAGGATCTGTCGATGCGCGACCGCCTCGCGGTGGGACGGATGCGCGACGAGGTGGACGTCTGGACCGAGAAGCTGGGCTTGCCGGACCTCGCCGCCGCGGGGACGAAGGCCGTCGATCCCGCGGCGCACGGCTCCGCCGAGTAGCGTCTTCAGGGCTCGAGCTCGAGCCACCAGCGCGACGGGTCGACCGTCACGGCGTCGAACGGCTCGGCTCGCAGCGGAGCGGCTCCACCGTAGTTGCCGGCGACGATCCAGCGCTCGCCCTCGAGCCGGTAGACCTCGAGCGTGCGCGCGATCGGGTCGACGATCCAGAGATGCACGACACCGTGGCGCGCGTAGATCGCCATCTTTCGACCGCGGTCGAGGACGGCGGTCGTCGGCGAGACGACCTCGCACACCCAGTCGGGCGACTGCGTAAAGGCGGTGACGTTCGGCATCCTCGGCATGTGCTCGCGGCGCCACGCCGCCAGGTCCGGGACGAGCACGTTGGCATCGAGGTGCAGCTCGGGCTCGAAGAGGATCCACCAGCCACCGGGCTTGCCGGCAGGCGAAGCCGGGCCGTCGAAGCCGTCGCCCAGCATCATGCCGATGGTCGTCGCGGCTCGCGCATGCGGGGACGCCGGCCGCGGGCTCACGAAGAGGTCGCCCTCGATCAGCTCCGCGACCTTCGTGTCGGGTACCGCTTCGAGGTCTTCGTACGTGGCGTAGCGCTTCGCGAGCGGCACGGATCGGCATCTACCACGGCGGCGGCCAGGCGACCACGGCTCTTCGACGCCCTCGGCGCGAATACTCCGGAGCTATCCGCCGGTGACGTCTCGGGCACGCGCCGTGAGATCGACCGGCAGGCCGCGACACGGCGAGCCGCTCACGTGCTCGTAACGGACGACGTGGAAATCCCGATCGAGCGCGATGAGCGTCGCCGACACCGTACCGTACTCCTCGCCGTCGTGGCAGAGGCCGTCCTCGGCCCCGTGGCCGTGGTCGGCGAGGAGCGCGAAGCCGGGCGCCGCGCCATCGAGGAGCGCCGCCGCCCGCCGCACGCGTGGCGACGGCCGCCCGAACGCCTCGTTGTCGATCACGTGCGAGCCGGGCCAGAGCGGCGTCGTGTAGGTCGGCCGGCCGGCACCCTCGTGCGTGACGACGCGCGCGCCGGTGCGGTCGACGACGAGGAGGTTGAACGAATTGTACGGCGTCAGATCGGCCGGCAGTGGGCCCGCCAGCGCCGCCAGCGGCAGCGCGCCGCGCGACGGCGCCGCGGGATCGCGCGGCCCCGAGCGGACGTTCGTGAGCGCCGCGATGCCGGCGGGCGATACCGCGAGCCACGTGCCGCCGGCCGTCCGGTCGCGGCCCGCGAAGACGCGCGGCGCGATCTCCATCGGGTCGTCGGCGAGCCGCCCGCGGAACTCGTCCCGATTCGCCGCGACGACCACGAGCGGGTCGCCGGCCGGATCGTAGCGGACGAGGATCGTGCACATCAGGCGCCGTGCACCGCGGGCAGGACCTCGCCGATCAGGCGCTCGGTCTGCTCGATCATCTCCGCGTCGCCGAACGCGACCGGCCGGAGCACGAATTTCGAGATGCCGGCGGCCTTGAACTCTTCGATGCGCGCGAGGATCTCGGCGGCACCGCCGACGGCGGCGTGCCGCCGCGGATCGCTCGTCTTCGCGAGCGCCGAGAGGATGCGCGCCGTCTTCTGGACGATGGGGTCGTCCCAGGTGCCGAAACGGAAGCCGAACGCCGCGCCGAAGTGATCGGGGTCGATCGGACGTCCCGCGGCGGCCGACGCCTCCTTGATGCCGGCGACGATCGGCGCCACCTGCTCGGGCGATTCGACGCCGCCGAGCCAGCCCGTGCCGAGCTTCGCCGTGCGCCGGATCGCGGCCCCGCTCCGCCCGCCGATCCAGAGCGGCAGCGGTCGTTGCACGGGTAGCGGCGCGATCTGCACGTCGCGGTAGCGGTAGTGCTGGCCCTCGAAGGTGACGCGCTCCCCCATCCACAGGCGCGCCATGATCTCGAGCGCCTCGTCGACCTGCTTGCCGCGGCCGTCGGGCGAGCGGCCCGTCGCCTGCCACTCGGGCGCGATGTCGGGCCCGACGCCGAAGGCCGGGAGCAGCCGTCCGTTCGAGAGGTAGTCGATCGTGGCGCACTCGCGGGCCAGCACGAGCGGGTCGCGGAACGTGACGACGGTGACGTTCATGCCGAACTTGAGGCGCTCGGTCGCGCCCGCGAGCGCGGCCATGGCGGTCATCGACTCGAGCTGGGGGATCGGCGAGACGAGGCGATCGGTCTGCCAGATCGAGTCCACGCTCGAGTCCTCGCAGCGCTCGATCCAGCGCCAGAAGCCGCGCGCGTCCGAGAACGGGAAGTTCGCGATGCCGAGTCCGACGCGGACCTTCATCGGGACGGCGATAGCCGACCGTGACGGTTGGGTCGAATGCTACTCGGGGAGGTCGACCGGCGGGCGCAGCGGCAGGATCGGCGGCCCGCCTTCGGCGCTCGCGCCGCCGCCGAGGACGCCGGCGGCCGCGCACAGGTCCGCGAACGACTCCTCGACGGCGCGCACGAAGTCGGCGAGGTCGGGCATCAGGTCCCAGTCCCCCGTGAAGCCCCAGCAGAGCTTGCCGGCGTAGCTGAAGAGGACGATGCCGAGCCCCAGGTAGTCCGTCAGCGGGAGCTGCCCGTAGTTGTCGAGCATGCGCGCGCCCAGGAGGTAGAGGGGCACCTGTGGTCCGGGCACGTTCGTCACGACGAGGTTGAACGGCAGCGCCCGCATGGCCATGCGCGAGCCGAGCGAGAGGAGGGTCGACGGCGTCCATGCCACCGCCTGCGTGAGGAGGTCGGCGCCGAGCGCCTGCTTCGAGGACTTGAGGCGCGAGGTCTCCTGTTGGATCAGCTCGAGGCGCCTGCGCGGGTCACGCTCGGCGATCGGGAGATTGATGATCCACGCCGACACGCGGTTCCCGAGCGTGCCGCGCTCGCCCGACGTGCGTACGCTGACGGGCGCCATGACGCGGAACTCGAGGTCGTCGACGCTCACCCGGCGCTCCTCCAGGAACTGCTGCACGGCCCCCGCGACGGTGGCGAGGACGACGTCGTTCAGCGAGCCGCCGAGCCGGTTCTTCACCGCCTTCACGTCGGCGACGTTCATGGCAAGCCAGTCGTGGCGGCGGTGCGGGCCGATCGGCTTGTTGAGCGGCGTATCCGAGCAGCGGCGCAGCCCGAGGCTCACGGTGTCGCGGACCGCGCGCAGCATGGAGCGGATGTTCGAGCGGGGATCCTCGGCTTCCGCGATCACGCGGCGGATGCCCGTGACGGTCTCGAACGGCAGCCGCGCACGGCGGATGGTCTCCGTCTGCACGAGCTCCCAGCGGTTCGGGATCCGCCGCGGCACCCAGCGGGGCGGCGCCTCGATCTCGGTCGTCGGCCGCGGCGTGAGCAGCACCTCGAGCAGGTCGACGCTCGACATGCCGTCGATCATGCAGTGGTGGACCTTGGTGATCATGGCGAAGCGGTCGCCGCCCTCGAGTCCCTCGACGATCCACATCTCCCAGAGGGGCTTCGAGCGATCGAGCTGCTGCGACATGATGCGGCCCGAGAGGCGCTTCAGCTGCCGGTCGTCCCCGGGGCGAGGCAGCCCGGTGTGCCGCACGTGGTAGTCGATGTTGAAGTGCTGGTCGTCGACCCAGGCGGGATGCCCGTCGATCGGCATGTTGTAGAGCACCTGGCGGTAGCGCGGAATGCGGTGCAGGCGCGACGCGACGTAGGCGCGGATGCGCTCGACGTCGATGCCGCCGTCGGCCGTGCGCAGCGGCCCCGCCTCGTAGGTGGCGGTGCCGCCGATGTGCATGTGGTTCGTCGGGCTCTCGGCGATGAGGAACGAGTTGTCGAGAAAGCCGAGGCGCTCGTACGCGGCGGTCGCCATGTTCCCTCCGGCGCTGACGGGTTTCGGACGCCGTACACCCGCCGCGGGCGCCCTGTAAAGGCGTGGGCCGAGGCGCGCGATTGCCGCTCGCGTCACCGGTGCGACGCTCGGCCGGCCGCGGCGCCTCGTCCGGCGGTGTACAAAATTGGCATTCGCATTGCACTCGGCCGCGTGCCCTTCACTTCGGACTATACGGCAGGTGCGACAGCCGATCTGACCATGATCGAGACGACGCGCGCGCGGGAGCTCTTCCGCGCCGCGAGCCGCTTCGTCATCTCGATCGCGCTTCTCGCGGCCTTCGTCTACTGCGCGCGCACCGCCTGGACGGTCCTCGACGACCTGGGGCGAGTGTCGCTCGCCGACGTGGCGCACGCGGCGCACGTCGTCACGGTGCGCGATGCCATCCTGTGCGTGGTCGGGTGGCGGATCGGCCGCGAGCTCCTGGTCGCGATCGTGCGCTCGCGCCGCGAAGCGTAGCCGCGCTACGCGGGGGTGGGCCGCGCGATCGGCGCGAACGGCCACCACGACGAGCTCGCCGGAACGTACGGCCGCCACGCGCCTTCGGGCTGCGACAACCGATCGGCGATCGCGAGCAGCACCGTCGGGTGGTGCCCCATGCCGCAGTGGCTGCTCTGCACGCCGAGGTTCTCGGCGCGCGGCGATTCCTCGTCGAGACAGCTCTCCCACGCGACGATGCCGTCCGTCTCGCTGTAGAACGAGGTGACCGGAACCCGGAGCGGCGCGCGCAGGCGGTCGCGCGGGACCGACGGGTTGCCGGCCGGACGCGGGCCGAAGCCGAGCCGCGCGAGCCGCGCCACGTTGGTCGCGAGCGGATCGCGGAACGGGCTCGCGAGCGTGATCACCAGACGGACCTCGTCGGGGAACGCCCGCGCCAGCTCGCGCGCGTAGATGCCACCGAGGCTCCAGCCGACGACGCTCACGGCGCGTCCGTGACGTTCGTGCAGCGCGTGCAGACGCTCGACGAGGCCGCTGATCGTCTCCGGCTTCGGGCCGAGGTTCCGGCCGAGGCGCGAGGCGTGCGCATGGTAGCCCCGGTCGCGCAGGAACCAGCGCAGCGCGCGGGTCGAGCGATCGTCGGCGAGATAGCCGGGCAGGACGAGGACCGGGTGACCGTCGCCGCGCGGCGCGCTGCTGAGAGCGGGGAGGGCGGGGAGGAGCGCCGCCAGCTCGAACCAGGCACGCCCCTCCAGGGCGAGGAGCAGCGGGGAGGGCGCGGCGAGTGGCGCGGACGGCACGCGAAGAGAATCGCACCGGGGACGCTCGAGTCAAGGCGGCCGGAGGCTCGAGGCGGCTTCCCAACGGGCCGGGCTTCAGGGAGCAGCGCACTCACCGTACGCCACGAGCGTCACCTTGTGATCGGTCACCGTGAGCATCGCGTCGCCCGATTCGTCTTCGACGACCAGCACCAGGCTACGATCACCGTGGCTTGCGCGCGCCGTGGTCTTCCCACCCTCGCTCGCCAGCGACGCGAGCGGGGTCGCGGCACGGCCGAACTCGCGGTCGAGCCCAGTGAGCGTCTTCTTGTCGCGATCGACGCGCAAGAGGTCCGGCACGCCGACGGCCTCGGACGTCACCTCCGTACAGTCGCCGGCGGAGCAGTCGAAGACATCGACGATCGCGCACACGAGCGGTCCCGCGGCCCGGGCGGCAGCGGGCGCGGCGAGGAACGCGAGCGCGGGCAGGACGATTGCAAGATCTCGCATCGGGAATCCCCTCGTCATCTACTTCACCGTGTAGCCGCGGCCTTCCATGCACGCGGCGAAGGCGCGGTTGTACTGCCGGCGCGCGGACGCATAGGCGCTCGCTTCCCGCCTCTCCCACTCACGGCGCTCCTGACTGGCCTGGGCATTCCCGCCGGCAGCGCTCATCCCGCCGAGGAGACCGCCTGTCGCGGCACCGATCTTCGCGCCCTTACCGGCCTTGCCCCCGGCGATCGCCCCACCCATCGCACCCACGCCCGCTCCCAGGGCACCGCCGGTGACCGCGCCGCCGATCACGCTGCTGCCACGCTGCGGAGGCGGTGGCGTCCTCGGCGTCGGTGGCGCCATCGGATCGAAGCCACTCTGCCCCTTGGCCCAGCCGTAGCACTGGAACTTGTCCTTCTCCTGCTGCTGCGCATTCTGGCCCTTACCCGGGTAGATGAACTGCTCCTGGCCGTGGGCGGGCGCGGCTAGGAGCAACCCCACGACGATCCAGCCACTTCGCATGCGCATCCTCCCTGAGAAAAACCCGGCGCTGTCCGTACCCTGCGATCCACCGAGTGGTCAATGGCACCCGGAGACGCTCACGCCGCGGTGGGCTCGACACGCCGCCCGCGGTGCGACCGATAGGTCCGGTCGCGCCAGTCGCGCAGCGGCTCGGACGCGTGCTTCCTCGGCCTCGTTCCAGTGGTACTTCGTGGCGAAGTGGTCGGCGAGCGCCTGCACGTTCATCGCCTTGAAGCGACCGATCATCACCAGGCGCGCGGCGGGTGCCAGCAGAGGGTCGGCATGGGAACCGGCGATCAGCTCGGAAACCGGCCCTGCGCGCGGAACCGCTCGATGAACGGCGCGTAGTCCGTCGGCTGTTGCGGGGTTTGCAGCCGCTCGTTCGAGAGCACGACCCACGGCAGCGCGCTCCGCGTCCAGATGTCCCCCACCGGCTCGACCCAGCTCGTGTCGTCGAGGGTGCCGCTGCGCACGCTGAGGACGCCTCCGCCGGGAATCTGCCCGTGGGCGATCCGGCTACCGCAATCGCCGCAGAACCACCCGAAGCGCCGATTGCCGGCGTCCGACGTCCACTCGAAGACGCGCGGCTCGCCTCGGGTGAACGCGAAGCTCGATTCCAGGACCGTCGCCGGCGTGGAGAAGGCGCCGCCCCCGATGGTCCGACAATTGGTGCAGTGGCAGTTGTAGACCATCAACGGCGGCTGCGTGATCGCGTACCGCAGCGCTCCGCATTGGCAGCCGCCGACGAGGGGAAGTGCAACCATGGCTGGCCTCCTCGTGCCTGCCTAGCGTGGGCTCGCTGCTGCCTCAAGAGATGCGCCGCCAATCGGTCGACGTCGCGGTCTCGCGATCGGCACGCACCAGCACGCGCGACACGATCGTGATGCGGGCAGCGATCGGCCCCTCGCTGCGTCGACCGTGTGGTCAGTGGACACGACGCCCTCAGGATGCGAGGAGAGCGTCATGCTCGACGCGGCATCGAAGGAGCAGTTCGCGCGGCACGGATTCGTCCGGCTGCCGAAGTTCCTGTCCGCGCAGGAGACGGCGGACCTCGTCCGCTGGACCGACGAGATCACCGCCTGGCCCGAGACGCCCGGCAAGTGGATGCGCTACTACGAGAAGCGTCCGGGCGGCGACGGGAAGATGCTCGCCCGCATCGAGAACTTCGTGCCCTACCACGCGGGGCTCGCGACCGTTCTCACCAAGGGGCGCATCCTCGAGGTCCTCGCGGAGTGCTGCGGCGAGCCGGTCGTCCTCTTCAAGGACAAGATCAACTTCAAGTATCCGGGCGGCGCCGCCTTCACGCCGCATCAGGACGCGCCCGCCTACGTCAACTTCGGCGTGCGCCACCACCTGACGCTCATGGTGCCGGTCGATCCCTTCACGCTCGACAACGGGTGCCTCGTGATGGCGCTCGATGCGTGCGAGCGGAAGATCCTCCCGCAGAATCCCGACGGGACGGTTCGCGCCGACGTGCTCGAGCGCCTCGTGTCGACGCCGCTTCTCGCCGAGCCGGGCGACGTCATCGTGTTCGACGCCTGGGTGCCGCACTGGTCCGGACGCAACGACTCGCAAACCTCGCGGCGCACCTACTACATGACCTTCAACCCCGCTTCGGCCGGCGACCACCGCGCGGACTACTACGCGCGAAAGCGCGAGCTCTTCCCGCCCGAGTACGAACGCCGACCCGGCGTCGACTACGCGAAGCTCGGCGCGCAGTTCAATCTCGCGAACCCGTTCGAGTGAGGGCGGGCCACGCGACCGCCTCGCCGCGCGGGCGCGATTGAGGTCGATTGCCCGGCCGCGATAGAACCCCGGGCCGCATGTCCGTCGTTCGCCGCGCCGACCTCGTTGCCGATCAGCTCGCGCGCCCGCCCTGGGGTCGCCACGGCTTTGCGCCCGACGATCCGCCCGTGCGGGTGGGCGCGACCGGCTCGGGCGACGACCTCTTGCTCCTCGGGTGGACGGCGACGCAGCTCGCGGCCGAGGTCGACGCCGGTGCGCGTCTCTTGCGCAGCTTCGGCATCGCGCCGGGGATGCGGGTCGCGAACACGCTGCCCGGCGCGCTCGTGACGCCCGGCGCGCTCCTCGTCGGCGACGTCATCGAAGCCATCGGCGCGCTCGACGTTCCGCTCGGGACGATCGAAAGTGAAGCTGCGGCCAAGCCCGCCTGGGAGCTCTTCGATCGCGTCCAGGCCACCGTGCTGATCGCGGAGCCGGGCGCGGCGACGACCGCCCTCTTCGCCGCGGCACCACCCGCGGAACGGCCGTGGTGGAAGGGGATCGTGTGGCTCTCCCGCGGCAGGCCGGCTGCGCCGGTACCGCCGCCGCCCGGATTCGGTGGGTGGCAGCGGACGTGGCTCGCCGTCGCGGAGGCGACGAGCTTCGTCGCCGGCTCGTGCGCGAAGGGCTGCTTCCACGTCCTCGATGGTGTTGCGACGGACGTCGAGGCCGGCGAGATCGTCGTCGGAGCGCGGCGGTACGCTAGCGGGCTCCGCGCGCGGGTCGTCGAGCATTGCGAGTGCGGGAGCGGCGCGGGACTCGTGCTGTAGGGCGCTGTCGGTGCCGCGAGGTCGGGTGCAAGGCTTCGGCTTCGGCTCCGCCACGCGGGAAAACATTCGGCTCGTCTCGGCCCCATGTTTCGTCGCGCCGCTTCGCAGGCGCCTCCGCCTTGCACCCGACCTCGCGACGCCGCAGGGCGCTGCGCGTGACGCTAGCGGTCGACGGCCGGCAGGTGGATCTGTTCGGCGCGGCGTTCGATGGTGGCGGCGCGGGCGAGCACGTAGCGCGAGGGTCGTGCGGCGCTCCAGCGAAGGGGATTGGGGAGCGTCGCCGCCAGGAGCGCGGCTTGGTGGGAGTCGAGGGCGGAGGCGGGGACGCCGAAGGCGGCGTGCGATGCGGCTTCGGCGCCGTAGAGACCCGGGCCCCATTCGATGACGTTCAAGTACACCTCGAGGATGCGTTGCTTGCTCCACATGAGCTCCATGAGATACGCGAGGCCGACCTCGAGCGCCTTGCGTACGTAGCTCTTGCCTTGCCAGAGAAAGAGGTTGCGCGAGCACTGCATGGTGATCGTGCTGCCGCCGCGGCGCGGCTCGTCGCCGTGCTTCGCGTTGTAGTCGCGGGCGCGCCGGATGGCGTCCCAGTCGACGCCGCCGTGCTCGAAGAAGCGGGCATCCTCCGACGCGACGACCGCGCGCACGAGGCGCGGCGAGATGCGGTCCAGGTCGGCCCACCGCTTCGTCACGCCGGACGCGAACGCATTCCGGATCATGAGCGGCGTCACCGGGGGATCGACGAACTTGAAGAGGACGACCGCGCCGAGCGTCGCGACGACGATCGCGGCCGCGAGCCGAGTCGTCCACAGGACCAGGATGCGAAGCGAGCTCTCCAGGCCAGGCCGGTCGTAGCATGCTCGCGTCGCGCCGCAACCCGCGGGACGTCAGGCGGCGCGCCGCAGGGGATCGAGCGAGCCGGGTGCGTCGCGTCTCGGCAGACCGAGCAGCCCGCCGATGGTCTCGTGCGCCGCGGCCGCGAGCTGGCGTCGCGTCCGGCCGCGCGGGTCGATCGGCGAGCCGAAGGCGACCTCGACCTCGAGCCCGCGCGTCCCGACGATCCGGGCGAGCGACTGCGCGAACGTGGTGTCGCCCACGAAGGCGGGCGCCTCGGTGCGCTGGCGGTCGCAGCCGAGATAGCGCACCGCCACCGGTTGCACCGGGACACCGGCGTCGATCGCCGCCTGGAAGAACGCCGGGTAGAAGCGGAGGAGCTCGGCGCCGAGGGTCGTCGTCCCCTCCGGGAACACGACCACCGAATCGCCGGCGGCGAGCGCCGCCGCGACCCGCCGGACGACGCGCGCGGCGTCGCGGCAGCTCGTGCGGACGAGGAAGAAGGTGTCGAAGCCGCGCGCGATCGTGCCGAGGATCGGCCAGCGCCGCGTCTCCGACTTGGCCACGAATCGCGCCGTGACGATGGCCCCGATCGCCTGCACGTCGACCCAGGAGACGTGGTTGGCGACGATGAGGCTCGGCCGGTGCGCCAGCGGCCGCTCGCCGCGGATCCGGGCCGTGAGCCCGAGGTCGCGCAGCGTCCGCGCCGCGAGGCGTCGCGAGAGGTGGCGCCGCCGGACGGGGTCGAGTCGCGGGGCGACCACCCGGGCGGCGAACCACGTCCGGACGAACGCGGCGAGCGCGGTGGCGAGACGTCCGATCATGCGGCGCGCAGGAAGTGCTGCCGGAAGCGCTGGCGCATGCGCGACATCGGCAGGAGGAGCAGGATGTCGGCCGTGCCGAACTCGCGGTCCCATGCGGGCGGGCCGCACATCCACGCTCCCATGCGGAGATAGCCGCGCACGAGCGGCGGGAGCACGGCATCCGTGTCGCAGTCGAGCTCGCCGATCGGCAGCGGGTGGTGCGGTCGCACGCGCCAGGCGGGCGGCCCCAGATGCTCGCGGGCGAGGCGGGTGTAGAGGCTCGCCGCGCCGTGGCCGCCGTCGGCGACCGGGACGCTGGCGCATCCGATCACGTGCTCGTAGCCCGCGCCGTGGATGTGGCGCGCGAGCGACGACCACAGGAAGGAGAGCACGGCGCCGTCGCGATAGCGCGGGTGGACGCAGGCGCGCCCGAGCTCGACGAGGCCGGGAAGGTCGCGCAGAGCACCCAGCTCGAACTCGGTCTCGGAGTAGAAGCCGCCCGCCTTCGCCGCCTGCGCGGCCGACAGGATGCGGTAGGTCCCGACCACCTCGCCGTCCACCACGTCGCGCACCAGTAGGTGGTCGCAGTAGGCGTCGAAGCGGTCTTCGTCTACGCCGACCGCCGGGAGCTGCGCCCCGAGCTCCTGTGAGAAGACGCGCCAGCGCAGGCGCTGGGCCGCCCGGACGTCGGCGGCCGTGCTGGCGAGGTACGATTGCAGCCGGAAGCGACGAGCGCGTGATGTCATACACACAGGGTCGGTTCTCTTCGAGAGGAAGTCGAGCGAAATCGATGGCGTGATCATGCTAGTTCGATGGCGAGTCCGTGACGCCGCGCCAGGTGCGCAAGCATCGGCGCAGTTGCGTGACCGCCGATCGACGCCGATGTGACGGCGCGATGACCCTTGTCAGACCGCAACCAGGCAGTGTAGCTCGCGGGCATGGCCGACACTCGCAAGACGCCCCATGGGCTCGCGTTCGCACCCACCAAGGTCGGCGTTCTCATCGATCTCGACATGGGAACGAAAGAGGACTTTCTCGCCTGCCTGCGGTTCACGTTCGACGAGGCGCTGGAAAGCGGCACGATCCTGCGGCCGGTGGAGCTTCTCGTGAAGGAGGCCATCGGCCTGCCGCGTCTGGAGGCGAAGAACACGATCGACGGCTACCTGGAGCTCGTGAGCCAGGGCGTCCTGTGCACGATCGGTCCGCTCATCACCGACAACTCGATCGCGCTCGCGCCCGTGATCGACCGCGCCGCCGTGCCCGCGATCACGTGGACCGGCACCGATCGCTACTTCGGCGAGTACTGCTTCAACCTGGGCAACGGCGGGCTCGCGGAAGAAGCCGCGATCATGGCGACGTGGATCGGCCGCAGCGGCTTCAAGACCGTCGGTATGATCCACGAGATCAGCCCCGGCGGCGTCGAGTACGCGACGAACTTCCGCTACTACTGCGCCAAGGAGAAGCTCGACATTCTCATCGAGGCGTACACGACGCAGATCCCGGACGATCTCGAAGGCGTGTTGCGCAAAATCCGCGACCAGAAGCCCGACTGCCTCGCCTACCTCGGCTACGGCTACCCGACCATCCTCATGGCTCCCATGTTCAAGAACCTCGGCTGGAACCCGCCACGCGTCATGACGACGGCCTTCCAGTTCTGTTACGCCAAGCCCGAATGGATGACGGCGCTCGAAGGATGGGTGGGCGTCGATCAGATGTGCGAGGCGAACCCGCTGCTCAAGCCGCTCTTCGACCGCGTCGCGGCGAAGACGGGCAAGCGGCGCGACCACACGGTGACGGCGCTCACGTACGATACGGCGCGCCTCGTCTCCGAGGGGCTCGCCCGCGCGAACGTGCTCACGCCGAAGGGCGTGAAGGAGGGGCTGGAGAAGGTGCGCATGCTTCCGGCCGCGAACGGCGGCCCGCGCACGCACATGAGCCTCGGCCCCTACGACCACAAGGCCTACAAGGGCGACTGGCTGCTGCTGCGACGGATCGAGCGCGGCCGGACGGTGTTCGTCGACTTCCACGACCCGGCCGGCGGGTCGCTCAGGCGATAGATCAGGCTGGCTTCGCTGGCGGCGGCGTAGGCTGCGCGTCGGCGGGACGTGCGCGCGCGTCGCGCTGCACGACGGGAATCGCCACGCCGGCCTCGCGCAGGGCGCCATAGATGGCCACCCCGAGCCGGCTCGTGACGATGGTCGCCAGATCGTAGCTGCTCGTCCACGCCTGGACGACGAAGTTGAGGGTCGTGTCGCCGAAGCCGAGGAAGAGGGCCTGCGGCGCGGGTTGGCGCAGGACGTCTTCCTGCGCGGTCGCGACCCGCTGGAGGATCGCCAGGATCGCCGTCGGCTCGTTGCCGTACGCGACGCCGATGCGCACCTCGACGCGGCGCTGGCTCGCGGAGAACGTCCAGTTGGTCACGCGATCGGAGATCAGCGAGGCGTTCGGCACGATCACCTCCGCGCCGTCGAAGGTCGCGATGGTGCTCGAGCGGATGCCGATGCGGCTCACCCATCCGCTGACGCCGCCGAACTCGATCACGTCGCCGAGGCGGATCGGTCGCTCGACGAGCAGGATCAGACCCGAGACGAAGTTGTTGACGACGTTCTGCAGGCCGAAGCCGATCCCGACGCCGAACGCGCCAGCGAGGATCGTGATCCGGCCGAGATCGAGGCCGGCGGCCGACAGGGCCAGCAGGAAGCCGATCAGCAGGACGGTGTAGTTGGCTGCGGCCGAGATCGCGCTCGGGACGCCGCGCGGTAGATCCATGTGCGGCAGGACGTCGTCCTCGAGGACGAACCGCACCAGACGTGCCACGATCATCGACAGCCAGATGGTGACGGCGAGGGCGATCAGGTCGCTCGCCGCGAACGAGAGCGCACCGATCTCGAGCCTTGCCGCGAGGATCCCCCGTCCGGCGGCGACGACCGGAGACAGGAAGCCGGTGAGATCGAGTGTGCCGAACACCCAGCCGATCGCAGTCGCGAGCCGGATCCCTCCGACGAGATGGCGTTGGAGGACGGGCGCGTGGTTCGCGATCGCCTTGATCGCGATCGACCCCGGCGCGTGGAGCGCCGCGACCACGAGCGCGGTGAGCACGCGCCGGATCTCGACCACGAGCAGCGCCAGGTAGGCCGATCCCACGACGGCCCGGCTGGTAACCAGCGCGAGTGTCACGTTGCCGATGAGGTTGGACACGAGGGAGACCGCCAGCAGCATCGCGACCACGCGGCTGCCGTAGAGGAGCCCCCGCTGGCGCAACGGGGAGAGCTGCAGCTCGGCGACCTGGGTCGGACGCACGGCCCAGAGGACCCAGCACACGATCGACAGGTTCTCGAAGGCGAGGAGGAGGCGCGCCTCCGCAGAGCCGATGGGGAGGGCGCGCCGCACGAGCACCAGGGCGAAGAGCGCCGCGGTGAGGGGAACGAGCGTGCGCAGCCTGCCGTGCAGGCGGTCGTAGAGCAGGCAGAGGAGGGGAGCCAAGGCCAGAAGGGCGGACACTTCGCCCACCACGAGTGGAACCGTCCCGATGGTGAACGATCGCACGACCATCCCCAGGATGAGCACGGAGGAGTACGGACGCGCGGCGATGACGTGCACCGGGGCCAGCGCAGGGTCGTCTGCGGGCCACGCGCGCGATCTGCGGCGCACCGCGAGCATCATCGCCAGCAGCAGCGCCAGAGTCGTGAGCTCGAATGCGATGCGACCGCGTTGGGCGCGCATGGTGACGACGAGCTGCGCGCCGACGCGCTGCCCGGTCCGGGCGAGTGTTTTCGCGACCGGCTCCGTCCCGGACTCCGTGCCCAGCACGGTCCACAACGGCGGCTCGTCGGCCGTGAGCAGGTCCGCGTGCAGGCGGGCCGCGGCCGCCTGCACCGCCGCCATCCCGTCGACGACCGTGCCCTGCAGAGCGCCGATCTGGCTGCCGAGCGTGACGAGGCGGTCGCGTTGGTCCTTCGCGCGTCCTTGCATCTGTCTGATGGCGGTGCGCACGCTTCCGATCTCGTGGATGACGGCGTCGGGAAGCTTCTCCTGCGCAGCCGACGTCGCGGTGCGCCCCCAGATCTCGTCGAGCTCGCGCAAGCGCGCGAGGCCGATCTCGAAGCCCTGGGTGCGCTTCGCGATCGTCTCGCCCCACGCGGCGAGCTGATCGCGCGCGATCTCCCACTGTCGCTGGACGTCCTCGAGCTCCCGTGGCGCGACGTCGATCAGGTTCTCGAGCGGGTGGGCGGTGAGCTCGAGGAGATCCTGGCGCAGCCGCGGAAGCTTCTGCTCGATCTCCATCTGCTCCGGGGTCGGCGTGAGGCGCGTCTCCCATTCGCGCAGCTCGGCGTTCGTCCGCTCGATCTGCGCCGGAAGATCGGACGGTGCGATCGCCGTGAGCGGGAGGGTCGTCGACGTCGGGGCAACCGGGACCGTCGGGGCGTCCTGCGCACACACGCCGCGGGCCACGAGGGCCAGCGCGAGTGCGAATCGAAGCCGTCCGAGCTGCATCGCCCGCGAGTGGTAGCGGTCGCCCGTCCCGAGCGTCAAACGGTCAGCCGCCGGCGGAACCGCTCGCCCGTTCGGCTCGGAGCTGGCGGACGACCTGCGATGCGATCGCGGCGGGCGGCCATCCGGCGTAGTGCGCGACGTGCAGCACCAGCTCGTCGATCTCGGCGTCGGTGAGCTGTCCGGTTCGCATGGCGGCGCCCAGGTGCAGGCGCAGCGTGGCCTCGTGTCCGAGGCTCATCAGCACCGTGAGCGTCACGATCCGCCGGTCGCGCACCGAGAAGCCCGGCCGCGACCACAGCTCGCCGAAGAGATGGTCGAGGGTCGTATCGAAGAACGGCTCTCCGTCGACCGGCGGAGCGGGGAAGCCCATCACCTGCTCGAACATCTTCCGCCCGCGCGTTCGTCGTTCGTCGGCCATCGTCTCCTCCGATTCTGGCTCAGGACGGCGTCTCGATGACGCCATAGACGCTCCCCATGATCCGCGAGCAGAGCTCCGTACCCGGAAGATCCAGGCCGTGCGTGCGCGCGAGCGCGAGCGCTGCCGCGAGATCCTTCTCGGCCATCTCGACGAAGCTGCGCAGGCGCGCCTGCAGCGCGGGGTCGCGCCGGGCGGCGTCCGGAAGCTTGTGGGTGCGCAGGAAGGTCTGCATCGGCTCGGTCAGATGGCCGCCCGCGCGCGTCACGGTCTCGAAGACCTCGTCCGTAATGCCTGCGGCGCGCGCCAGGCGAAAGCCCTCGATCGCCGCCGTCCAGGCGAGGTAGCCCATGAGGTTGTTGCACAGCTTCACGATCGTGCCGGAGCCGAGCTTGCCCGTCGCGACGACGATCCGCGAGAATGCGTCCAGCTCGGGGCGCACCTTTGCGACGTCGGCCGCCGCGCCGCCGACCATGGTCGTGAGCGTGCCGGCGGCGGCGCCCGCCGCGCCGCCGGTGACGCACGCGTCGACGAGGCCGATCCCGCGCGCGGCGAACGCGTCGCCGAGCGCGAGCACGGCGCCGAGCTGCACGGTGCCGTGCAGCGCGACGACGGCGCCGGGCGCGGCCCCGGCGAGAATGCCGTCGTCGCCGAAGACGACGGCGCGCACGTCGGCGTCGTCGCGAACGCAGACGCCGATCACGTCGGCCCCCGTGGCGAGCTCGCGGGGCGACGTCGCCGCCGTCGCACCGAGCGCGACGAGCTCGGCCACGCGTTCCGCCACGAGGTCGTATGCGGTGGTGGCGAGCCCCGCTTCGACGAGCCGCTTCGCCATCGGCATGCCGATGTTGCCGAGGCCGATGAAACCGACGCGCATGCGGCGTCCCTAGGCGCTTCCTCGGCGCCTCGCAACTGCGCTCTGCGACGTTGACGGCGTAGACGGCGGGAGTCTACAAGAACCCGCTTCGTCGCATGCGAACCTTCTCGCCGCTGTTGCCGACTTCCCCCGCGTTCGTACACTACCAGGCGCGGCGCCGCGGCACGGCCGGCGGCGTCGTCTTCGGCGACCGGCGCTACGCCTACGGCGAGCTGGCGACGGCCGTCGACGACCTCGCGGGCTGGCTCGCACGCCGGGGGCTCGGCAGCGGCGACGCGATCGGCGTCATGGCCGCCAACGAGCCGGCGATCGTCGCCATGCTGTACGCCGTCTGGGGTCTCGGCGCGGTGGTGGTCCCGGTCAGCACGCGCGCCACTGCCGAGGAGGTCGGGCGGCAGCTCGAGCACGCGCGCGCGCGGGCCCTTCTGTGCGACACCAAACGCGTCGCGGTCGCCCGCGACGGGGCGGCGGCGATCGGCATCCCGCTCTTCGCGTGCGAGCCGGCGCTGCCGCTCCATCCGGCGATCGTTCGACGCCCGCGCCGCCGGCTGCGCGGCCGCCCGCGCTCCCCGCGCGCGGAGGCGCTGGCCGCGATCGCCTACACCTCGGGTTCGTCCGGCAGCCCGAAGGGCGTCATGCTCACCCACCGCAACTTCTTCTGGGCCGGCCTCGCCTGTGCGCAGGCGCGCGGCGACACGCCGCAGAGCGTGGGCGCCTGCATGAGCGCGCTCACGCACGTGCCGGTCCTGGTTTCGCATCTCCTCTGCCGGATCTTCCTCGGCTCGACCGCGGTGCTGCTCGAGAAGTTCGACGTCGACTCGGTGCTCGAGGCGGCCGAGCGCTGGGCCGTCACCGATCTGCCGCTCATCGGTGGCATGGTGTTCGAGGTGACCCAGCGCGCCGACGTTCCCGTCGCGGTGCGACGCTCGGTGCAGAAGGTGAGCGTCGGCGGTGCGCCGACCCCGATGGAAGCGAAACGCCGCCTCGCCGCCCTCTTCGACGGCGCGGAAGTGATCGAGGCCTACGGCCAGACCGAGTCGACCGACGGCCTGCTCATGGCGCGCGGCACGAGCGTCTTCGATCGCGAGGGGACCGTCGGCACCATGAACCCGCACGTCCACGTCGGGATCCGTCGCGTCGACGGCTCGCTCGCCGCTGCGGGCGAGGAAGGCGAGATCGTCGTCGGCGGGCCCACCGTGATGGCGGGCTACTTTCGCAACCCCCAAGCGACCCGCGCCGCGCTCCGCGACGGCTGGCTCCACACGGGCGACCTCGGGCGCTGCGACGCGGACGGCTACTTCTTTCTCACCGGGCGCGTGAAGGACATCATCATCACCGGGGGCGAGAACGTCGTGCCGCTCGAGGTCGAGGAGGTGCTGCGGCAGCATCCGGACGTCGCCGACGTCGCCGTGATCGGCACGCCGCACCCGAAATGGGGCGAGCAGGTGACGGCCATCGTCGTCATGCGGGACGGGTCGGGGCTCGACCGCGACAGTCTGGCCGCCTTCGCGGGGGAACGGCTGGCCGGCTTCAAGAAGCCCCGGCGCATCGAGTTCGTGGCATCGCTGCCGCGAAACGCCTACAACAAGGTGCAGATGCACGTCCTGCGGCAGGAGTTCGGCGCCCCATGAGCCACGAGACCATCCGCTTCGAGGTCGCCGCCGACGGCGTCGCGACGCTGACGCTCGACCGCCCCGAGAAACGCAACGCGTGGAATCGCCAGATGGGCCTGGAGATCCGCCAGGCGCTCCGCGACGCCGATGCAAACGACGCCGTGCGCGCCGTGGTCGTGACCGGCGCCGGGAAGGACTTTTGCGTCGGGGCCGATCTCGAGGGCGCCGGCAAGGTGTTCGAGGAGGCGCGCGAGCGGGAAGGCCAGCCTGCGGCGGAGCGTCTGACGCTCAAGGCGTGGGACATCCGCAAGCCCATCATCGCGGCCTTGAACGGCGCCGTCGCCGGCGTCGGGGCGACCCTGCCGCTGCAGTGGGACATCCGGATCGCGGGCGAGTCGACGCGCATCACGTTCGTGTTCGTGAAGCGCGGCCTCACGCCGGAAGCGGCCAGCACCTGGCTCCTGCCCCGCATCGTCGGCGTATCGCGCGCCGCGGAGCTGCTCCTGACCGGTCGGCTCGTGCGGGCGCACGAAGCCCTCGAGATGGGGCTCGTCTCGCGCGTGGTGCCCGATGCCGAGCTCCTGCCGACGGCGCAGGCGATCGCGCACGAGATCGCGACCGAGACGGCGCCGGTGGCCGTCGCGCTCACCAAGCAGCTCATCTGGCGGTTTCTGTCGGAGCCCGATCCGAGCGTCGCGGAGCGGCTCGACGGACAGGTCTTCGGCTGGACGACCCAATCGCCCGACGCGAAGGAAGGCATCCGCGCCTTTCTCGACAAGCGCCCGCCGCGCTGGGGGATGCGCGTCTCGACCGACACGCCGGACCTCGAGCACTTCACGAAGAAGAAGTGATGGAGACGCTCGGCGCGTTTCTCGACGACGTCACGTCGCGCGAGCCCGGACGTGAGGCCGTCGCCTATGCGCCCAGTGCGAGCGTCACGGCGCGCATGTCGCGGGGCGAGCTGCGCGCGGGGAGCCGGGTCGCCGCCAAGAAGCTCGTGGGCCTCGGCGTGGGAAAGGGGACGCGGGTCGGCTTTCTGTGTCCGAATCGGCTCGACTGGCTGCCGATCGCCTTCGGCGCCCTGCGCATCGGCGCCGTGCTGGTGCCGTTCTCGACCCTCTGGAAGCGCGACGAGATCGCCTACGCGCTCGCCCACGGCGACGTCCAGGTGCTCGTCATGGTGCCGACCTTCCTGCGCCACGACTACCTGGCCGCGCTCGGCGAGATCGTCCCCGAGCTCGCGCCGAGCACGCCCGGCGTGCTGCGATCGATCGCGGCGCCGGCGCTCCGCCGCGTCGTTCTGCTCGGCGGCGACGCACCCGGCACGCAGCGCTGGGAGGACCTTCCCACCGCCGTCGACGAGGCGTTCCTCGACGCGCTCGAGGCGCGCGTGTCGCCGACCGATCTCGCCACGATCTTCTTCACGTCCGGGACCACCGCGAAGGCGAAGGCCGTGGTGCACGCGCACGGCGCGCTCACGATTTCGGGGCGGCGGATCGCCGAGTGCCTCGGCACGACGCCGGGCGACGCGTGGTGGGGGCACATGCCGCTCTTCTGGTCGGGCGGCTTCATCATCGGCGCGCTCGAGACGCTCGCGGGCGGCGGCCGCATCGTCCTGCAGGAGCAGGTCGATCCCGGGAGCGCGCTGGCCCTGCTCGAAGCCGAGGGGTGCACGATCATGGCCGGCTGGCACCAGGCGGGGCCGCTGCTCGAGCACCCCGACTGGGGCAAGCGGACGGTCAAGCTGCGCAAGGGATCGAACCATCCGCTCGCCGACAGGCTGATGGGTCCCGACCACGTGACGGTCGGCATGTACGGCATGAGCGAGACGGCGACGTGCGTCGCGTGCGCGCGCTGGGACGATCCGCCGGCGGTCCGGCGCGAGACGTTCGGGCGGCCGCTCGCGGGCATGGAGATCCGCATCGTCGATCCCGACACGGGCGCGCTCGCCGCGCCCGGCGAGCCGGGCGAGATCTTCGTCAAGGGGCCGACGCTCATGGAGGGCTACTATCGCGTCCAGCGCAGCGAGACGTTCGATCGCGACGGCTTCTTCAAGACGGGTGATCTGGGATTCCTCGACGCGACCGGGTGCCTGCACTTCGCGACCCGTTTGAAGGACGTCATCAAGACGGCGGGCGTGAACGTGGCGGCGGTCGAGGTGGAGGAGACGCTCGCGAAGCATCCGGGCGTGAAGGCGGCGCACGTGGTCGGCGTGCCCGATCCCGTGCGCGGGGAGAACGTGGCGGCGTTCGTCGTGCTGGAGGACGGCGCCACGACCGGCCCCGAGGCCCTGCAGGCGTTCTGCCGCGAAAACCTCGCCAGCTACAAGGTCCCGCGGCACGTGTTCGTCATCGCCGAGGCCGAGGTGCCGCGAACCGGAACCGGAAAGATCGAGAAGCCGACGTTGAAGAAGCTGGCGCAGGCGCGGCTCGCCTGAGCGCGACGTCGAGGAGGAATGGGGATGGGACTCTCGTCGCGGCTGTCACGCCGCTCGTTCCTGAAGGGGGCGGCGGCCGCCGCCGCGGGACCGGCGTTCGCTCGCGACGCCGACGCGAAACGGACGTCCAGGCACGTCGACGTCGCGATCGTCGGCGCCGGCTTCGCCGGGCTCACGGCCGCCCGGCTGCTCACGGCGCAGGGCGCTTCGGTCGTCGTCCTCGAGGCGAACGATCGCGTCGGCGGGCGCACGCTCAACGCCGATCTCGGCGGCGGCAAGGTGGTCGAGGTCGGCGGCCAGTGGGTGGGACCGCTGCAAACAGAGATCATCGCGCTCGCGAAGGAGGTCGGCGTCGATACGTTCAAGACCTACAACGAGGGCAACGACGTCTTCTATTCCGGCGGCACGCTCACGCCGTATCCGGCGTCGGTCGGGATCCCGCCGATTGCCCCCGGGGATCTGACCGAGCTCCTGACCGTCGTCCTGGTCGCCCTCGACACCCTCGCGAAGCAGATCCCGCTCGACGAGCCGTGGAACGCACCGGGTGTCGACACGCTCGCGCTCGACGGCCAGACGGCCGAGACGTGGAAGCTCCAGAACCTGACGACGCCCGGCGCGCGCCTCCTCTTCGACCTCTCGGTGCAGTCGGTGTTCGCGTGCGAACCGCGCGACATCTCGCTGCTGCACTTCCTGTTCTACGTGCACTCGGGCGGCGGCATCCTGCCCCTCGTCTCGACGAGCGGCGGCGCGCAGGACTCGCGCTTCGTCGGCGGCTCGCAGATCGTCGCCCAGAAGGTCGCCGACGCGCTCGGGAAGCGCGTCGTCCTGCGCTCGCCGGTGCGGCGCATCACGCAGACGAGCGGCGGGGTCGTGGTCGAAACCGATCGCCGCCGCTACCGCGCGGGACGCGTCATCGTGGCGCTGCCGCCGACGCTGTGCAGCCGCATCGACTACGACCCGATCGTGCCCGGCTTGCGCGATCAACTGACGCAGCGGTTCCCGATGGGCTCGGTCATCAAGTGCCAGGCGGTCTATCCGGGCCCGTTCTGGCGCGACGCCGGCCTCTCCGGACAGGCGACGAGCGACACGGGACCGGTGAAGGTCACCTTCGACAACTCGCCGCCGGACGGCAGCCCGGGCGTCCTCATCGGCTTCATCGAGGGCGCCGAGGCGCGGGCGTGGGGCGAGCGATCGGTGGCCGACCGCCAACAAGCGGTGCTGGAGTCGTTCGCCCGCTACTTCGGCCCGCAGGCGATGAACGCCACCGCCTACATCGAGCGCGACTGGTCGGCCGAGCCGTGGACGCGCGGCTGCTACGCCGGTTTCCTCGCGCCCGGCGTCCTCACGAGCTACGGGACGGCCTTGCGCGCTCCCGTGGGACGCATCCACTGGGCGGGCACCGAGACGGCCGACGTGTCCAACGGCTACATGGACGGCGCCGTCCGCTCCGGCCAGCGCGTCGCGGCCGAGGTCACGTCCGCCTGAGGCGGTCGTTGCGACGCGCGCGCGCAGGGTGGTAGCGAGAATCGCTGAAGGAGATGCCGATGCCGCAGTACGAGACGGTCCTCTACGAGGTCGACGGGCACGTCGCGACCCTCACGCTCAACCGCCCCGAGCGCATGAACGCCATGAACCAGAAGCTGAAGGACGAGCTGCGGGAGGCATGGCGCGAGGTGAAGAACGATCCCGACGTGTGGTGCGCGATCCTGACCGGGGCGGGCAAGGGCTTCTCCACCGGCGCCGACGTCGAAGGCCTCGCGACGGGCGGCTTCACGCGGCCCGACCGGTGGCGCGAGCTGGCGCTGATCGAGGGCATCGTCGACCTCCCCACGCCGCGGCGCCAGCGCGTCTTCAAGCCCGTCATCGCCGCCGTGAACGGCGCCTGCGCCGGCTTCTCGCTCGACTTCGTGACCGAGTCGGACATCCCGATCGCGTCCGACAAGGCGTTCTTCGTCGATCCGCACGTCTCGATCGGGCTCGTCTCGTCGCACGAGATGGTGAACATGTCGCGGCGCGTTCCGCTCGCCGTGTGCCTGCGGATGGCGCTGCTCGGCTCGAAGGAGCGCATGACGCCCGAGCGCGCGTACCAGGTGGGGCTCGTCACCGAAGTCGTGCCGCACGAGAAGCTCATGGAGCGCGCGCGCGAGCTCGCCCGCATGATCTGCGAGAACGCACCGCTCGCCGTGTGGGGCACGAAGATGGGCATCCTGCAGGGGCTCGGGCTCCCGATCCCACAGGCCGAGGAGATCGCGGCCGGCTACCTCGAGGTGAACGAGCAGACCGAGGACTTCCACGAGGGGCCGCGCTCGTTCCTCGAGAAGCGCAAGCCGGCGTGGAAGGGGCGCTGAGAGCCGTCGATCAGCCCTTGCGGCGCTCGGCGGACCACGAGCCCGGCGCCCAGCCGTCGAGCGTCACCTTGCGATGCGCGAAGCGCCACGTGCCGTCCACGCAGGCGTAGCGATCGCGATATCGACCCCAGTGATCGGCGCCGCGCTCGGTGACGACGAAGAAGTACGCCGTCCCGGTCGCCTCGCTCGCGCTCGCGACGTCGATCTGGTGCGTCGTCACGTGGTGGCGGATGACGGGGCGGGTGGTCGCTTCGCGCAAGCGGGCTCCGGTGTCGCTGAGGAAGGCCCGGATCGCGTCCCGGCCGCGTGCCGAGCGGCCCTCGGGCAGCTCGAGCAGACCGTCGTCGGTGAAGAGCGCGATGAGATCGTCGAAGCGGCCGCGATCGCCGGCGACGGAGTAGCGCGCGACGAGATCGCGGATGGCCTCGCGCGCGGCCATCTCCCATGGCTGCATGCCCGCCGTCGTAGCGGGAATCCGCCCCCATCGTCGAGCCCGCGGACGGCGACGCCCCCGAACCGTGCGGCCCGGGGGCGTCGTGTGTGTATCGTGGCTCTACCGGACTAGGGCAGAAGCTGGATCGTGGCCGGGGTGGAGTTCGCACCCGGTCCCGGGAAGCCGGCCCCGCCGTCGATGAGGCCATTGCCGGTCGACGGGATGCAGAAGACCGAGCCCGTGGTGATCGCGTGCGGTCCGGCCGACAGCGCACCGGCCGCTGCGCCGGTCACTTCCATGTAGTCGCAGGTCGGGTCCCCGAAGCAGCCCTTGTTGGCGACGGTCTGGCCGGGGCAGAAGATGCCGCCCGCGTTGCTGTTGACCGACGTACCCGTTCCGCTCGCCGGCGTGCTGATCGCGAACGGCGGGAGGGCGAGACCGGCCGGGAGACACTCGTAGTTCGCGCCGCCGCCGAGGTCGGTGCAGCTCGCCCCGGGGTTCGTCGCCGTCGCGTCGCAGGCTCCGGCGACGCAGAGCGGGCACGGCTCGGTGACGTTGGCGGTCAGCACGATGTTGGCGCTGAGCGGCAGGTTGAAGTTCGCGGCGCCGGTGCAGGTGTTGACGGTTCCCGCCGCCGGGGCGGAGAAGAGCACGCGGACGCACGCCGACTGAACCGGCGTCGTCGTGTTCGGCTGCGCGCGGTTGGGGCCGTACGGACACCCCGTGTTCGAGCACGTGTTGGCGCCGGATCCCGCCGTCGTCGGACCGAGCGTGCAGCTCGATCCCGTGCAGGACGCCGTGTAGCGCGTGAGGGCACCGACCGGCCCATCCGACGGATCGCTGGTGCCCGTGCCGCCGCCCTGATACGACGCGCCGCAGGCGAGCTGCAGAAGGTCCGTACCGCCCGCGCCGCCCGTCCGGGAGACGCCGCAGTTACCCGACCCCATCGCGGTGATCACGTTGACACTCGTGCCGGTCGGGCTGCCGCCGAGCTCACACAGGAGGTCGTCCATGAAGGCCTGCGACTTCGCCTTGATGGTCGCGCCGTCGGCGGTCGTGCCGACGAGCGTGCACGCCTTGCCCGGGGCTTCGAGCTTCTCCATGCACGACTTGTTCAGGGCGAGGCCCGTGAACTTGTCCATCGCCTTCTGCAGGCAGAGCGGATCGACCGCGAGGCCCGTCGTGATCGACTTCGCGCGGCACCCGAGGATGCCCTTCACGAAGTTCGTCACGCACTTCATCTTCCCGGAGGCGCAGGCATTGGCCCCGGTCGGCGCCGGGTTGACGTAGAGCTCGGCCTTCACGTCGGCGACGAAGGCGTTGATCTTGGCGCCGATCGTGCCGCCGTCGCCGAGCGTGATGCACGGCACGGTGGCGTTCTTGGCGTCGAGCTTCTCCATGCACGACTTGTTCAGCGGAAGGCCGGAGAACTTGTCGTTCACCTTCTGGGTGCAGAGCGGGTCGACGGAGGCGCCGAGCTTGGCGGCCTTGCCCTCGCAGCCGAGGTTGCCCTTCACCTTGTTGATGCCGCACTTGATCTTGCCGGCCTCGCACTTCGCCTGCGGGATCGGCTGGGCGCTTGCCGCGCCGGCCCATGCGACGGCCCCCGCAAGAACGAGCAATCCCACGGCCCTACGAATCCCGATCTGGAACATGCGCTCCCTCCCTCTGTGACTTCGTTTTGTTTGGGGGGCCTCGGCGGCCCGCTAGCTCATGGGCTAACACGCCGGTCGTTGACGCCGCAACGAGAAAATCGGGGGACTCGCCGCGTCGCGGCAGCGCCGGAAAATGCGACGCCCCCGGGTCCGGCGGACCCGAGGGCGTCCTGGCTCACGCGATCGACGAAAGAGCCGCTAGAAGAGGCTGAAGATGTCCGGCGTCGAGCTGGCGCCCGGGCCGGGGAGACCGCCACCGCCGTCGACGACACCGTTGCCCGTCGACGGGATGCAGAACGCTCCGGCCACGGTGGCCGGGTGCGGGCCGGGGCTCAGCGGGCCGGCCGGAGAGCCTTTCACGGTGATGGAGGTGCAGCCGGCGCTACCGAAGCAGCCCTTGTTGGCGACCGTCTGCCCCGGACAGAAGATGCCACCTGCGTCGGTGATCGTCGACGACCCCGTGCCGTTGTTCGGGATGCTGATGCCGAACGGCGGAATCGGGAGGCCGGCCGGTAGACACTCGAAGCTCGCGCCACCACCGACGTCGGTGCAGGCGGCGCCGGGGTTGGAAGCCGTCGCGTCACAGAGTCCGGCGACGCAGAGCGGGCAGGGTTGGGTGGCGTTGCCGGTGATCGTCACGTTGGCCGCCAGAGGGTAGTTCACCAAGGCCGCTCCGCTGCACCGCTTGAGTGTGCCCGTGGCGCCGGCCGTGAACTTCACGAGCACGCAGCTCGACGTCGCGCCGTTCGGCTGCGGGCGGTACGGCCCGAGCGGGCAGCCGGTATCGGAGCAGTCGTTGCCGCCCGTCGTCGACCCGAGAGTGCAGTCGTTGGCGGTGCAGGTCGCCGAGAGACGAGTGAGCGAGCCGACCGGCTGGCCGGTCGGAGGCGCGGTGGTGGCGCCGCCGCCCGTGTAGGAGAGCCCGCAGGCGAGCGGATTCGGGCCGCCGACGGTCGAGCCGCAGTTGCCCGACGGAGCCGCGCCGGTGATGTTCAGCTGGGTGACGGCCGGGAACTGGGCCAGCAGCTCACAGAGGAGGTCGTCCATGAAGGCCTGTGACTTCGCCTTGATCGTGGCGCCGTCGCCCGAAGTGCCGCCGAGCGTGCAGGCTTTGCCCGGGGCTTCGAGCTTCTCCATGCACGACTTGTTGAGCGCCAGGCCCGTGAACTTGTCCATGGCCTTCTGCGTGCACAGCGGATCGACGGGGAGCCCGAGCTTGATGGCCTTGGACTCGCACGTGAGGATGCCCTTCACGAAGTTCGTGACGCACTTCATCTTGCCCGACGCGCACGCGTTGGCGCCGGTCGGAATCGGGTTCGTGTAGAGCTCGGCCTTCACGTCGGCGATGAACGCGTCGATCTTCGCGGCGATCGTCGTGCCGTCACCCAGCGTGGCGCAGGGCACGGTGGCGTTCTTGGCGTCGAGCTTCTCCATGCAGGCGGTGGCAGAACCGGTGAACTTGCCGTTGACCTTCGAGGTACAGAGCGGATCGACGGCCGCGCCCAGCTTGGCGGCCTTGCCCTCGCAGCCGAGGTTGCCCTTCACCTTGTTCATGCCGCACTTCACCTTGCCGGTCACGCACTTGGCCTCGGGAATGGGCTGTGCGCTCGCGATGCCGCCGACCGCGATGCCGAGCACCACGGCGAGACCGAGTCGGCCGATCCTCATTGGTGAACCCTCCTCCTGTGTTGGTGCCAAACGCGTGTTTGGCGCATCTCCATGGCGCATACACGTGCATCGCGCCGGGCGTCAACGAAAACTTTCGACGCGGCGCGCCGATCGGACGTGCCGTAGCGGCTGCGCGGAGACTGGGTCAATCGGCGCCGAGCGCGCGCAGAACGACGTCGGACGACGTCACCGTGGCGAGCAGCGGCAGGATGTTCTTGACCGTCCAGTCGTGCCACTCCTGGGGGAAGCTCGCGCAACAGTCCTCGACGACGACCATGTCGAAGCCGCGATTGACGGACGCGCGCACGATGCTCTCGATGGCGAGGTTGGTCGACACGCCGGTCATGAGCATCGTGCGACGTGCGAGCATGCGCAGGACAGGATAGAGCTGCGTGCCGTACGATCCGTCGACGCCGACGGTGCGCTCGAGGACGAAGTCCTCGGGCCGCGGCGTGAGCGCCTCGTGCGTCTGCACGCCCCAGGTGCCTTCGACGAGCCGCGGCTTCGAGGCCGACAGCCGGTACAGCCGCGTATTCGGACGCGGGAATCCGGGCTTGCCGCAGAAGTTGACGTAGACGACCGGCACGCCGCGCGCGCGCGCTGCGGCCGTGAGCCGCTCGAGCTTCGGGATGACGCCGCGGGCCTTCACCTGGCCGGCGAGCGCACCGCCGAGCCCCTTCTCGCCGATGTTCCGCTCGTGCACGATGTCGTTCTGCATTTCGACGAGACAGAGCGCCGCAGCGTCCACGTCGAGCTCGAGGTCCGCCATGGGCCGCACGTCGCACAACGCCACGCGGGCGGCAAGCTTGACGCCCCCGGCGGGGGTTTGTAGGCCTCGGCCCTCGCGCATGAACTGGCCGCACTCCGACGACGACCTGGCACGCCTTCGCGAGACGCTCGCATGGGTCGGCGTGCACTCGCCGTACTACCGGCGCCTGTTCGCGGAGCGGGGAATCGACGTCCCCCGCCTGCGCACCTACGACGACGTCCGCGCCCGGGTCCCGCGCCTCGCGAAGGTCGACCTGGTGGAGAGCCAGCGCGCGCATCCGCCCTTCGGCGAGCTGCTCGCGGCACGGCCGACCGAGTTCGCGTCGGTGCACACGTCGCCCGGCCCGATCTACATCCCTCGTCTCGCCTCCGAGCAGGGTGGGACGCCGGTGCTGAAGGAGTCGATCCGCGCGATGGGCGTCGGACCGGGCGACATCGCCCACGTGACGCTCTCGTACCACATCATGCCGGGTGGCCTGCGGCTGCATCGCGCCTTCGAGGAGGCGGGCTGCGCCGTGATCAACGGCGGCACGGGGCAGAGCCGGTTGCAGGTCGAGGTCGCGCACGCCTGGGGCGCGACGGTGTATGCGGGCACGCCGAGCTTTCTCGCCAACCTCGGCGACACGGCGCGCGAGATGGGCCTCGATCCCCGCACGGACCTCAAGTACCGCGTCGGCTTCTCGACCGCCGAGCTGCTGACGCCGGCGCTGCGGCGGGACCTCGGCGCGACGTTCGGGATCGAGCTCTTCGATCACTGCGGCGAGGCGCAGATCGGACCGCTCGCGGGCGAGTGTCGCGTCCACGACGGCATGCACCTCCACGCGCGCGACCTCTTCTGCGAGTTCCTCGATCCCGACACCGGCGAGCCGGTAGGCCCCGGCGGCACCGGCGAGCTCGTCGCGACGCAGCTGGGCCCGCGCGCGCTGCCACTCGTGCGCTACGCGCCCGGCGACGTGTTCCGGCTCCTCGAGGGGACGTGCGCCTGCGGCGATCCGTCGCTCCGCATCGTGTTCGTCGGGCAGAAGGGGGCGATCCGCAAGATCAAGGGCGTGCTCGTCCATCCGGCGCAGGTCCACAAGGCGCTCTCCGAGCTGCCCGAGATCTCCCGCTTCCAGATCGTCGTCGACCATCCGCAGGGCCAGCGCTACGACACGTGCGTGCTGCGCGCGGGGCTCCGTACCGAACCGGCGGATCGAAGCGCCTTCGCGGCCCGGGTCGCCGAGCGGGTGAAGGCGTTCGCGCTCATCTCGATGGACGTCGTGCTCGTGCCCGAGGCCGACGTTCCCGAGACCGCGGCGGCGCCGCGCTTCGCCGACGCGATGATCGACCGCAGGACCAAGACATGAAGGCCCCGGTCCGGCGCGATCAGCGCTACTACGACCCCGCGATCCAGACCATGCCGCTGGAGCAAGTGCGTGCGCTGCAGGCCGAACGTCTCGCGAAGCAGCTCGATCGTGTGTGGGCCACGCCCGTGCCGTTCTTCAAGCGCAAGTTCGAGGCGGCGGGGGTGCGGCGCGCCGACGTGCGCGGCTTGGACGATCTCGCGAAGCTGCCGACGACGCTCAAGGCGGAGCTGCGCCGGAGCGAAGAGGAGTTCCCGCCGTTCGGCGACTACCGCGGCGCGCCCGTGTCGCAGGCCGTTCGCCTCGGCGCCTCGACCGGAACGAGCGGCCGGCCGACGATCATCCTGTGGACGCGCAAGGACCTCGAGGTCGACCACGCCGCGTCGGCGCGCGGGCGCTGGCGCTGGGGGCTCCGGCCCGGCATGAGCCTCGCGAATGCGCACCCGTTCGGCATGAACGCCGGCGGCTGGCACTTCTCGCATGGGGTCGAAGCGCTCGGCGTGACGAACATCCCGTCTGGCCCGCCGGTCGGGAGGCAGCACGTCGCCGACGTCGTCGAGGTGTGGCGGCGGCTGCGGCCCGACATGTATCGGCTGTTCGGCAACGTCGCGACGACCTACGCCGACGCCGCGCGGGCGCGGGGCCTCGATCCCGCCGAGGATCTGAACCTCACGATCGCCGGCGACCATCCCTCCGAGCAGTACCTGATGGCGAGCTCCGGGCTGGAAGCGCTGCCGCTGCTCGGCTCGGCGTGCGACGCGCGCGACGGCGCGCACCTCGCCGAGGACCTCGCGATCGTCGAGGTGATCGACGATCGCACCGGGCGGCCGTGCGGCCACGGCGAGCGCGGGAACCTGGTCGTGACCGTTCTCGAGAAGGACAACTTCCTCGTCCGGTACGACCTCGAGGACGTCGTGCGCCTCAACACGACGCCGTGCGTGTGCGGCGAGACGCACCGCCGCCTCTTCTACGAGGGGCGGGTGCGCGACGTGACACCCATCGGCGACGCGAAGCTGCTGCCGATCGACGTCGCGCTCGTGCTCTACGAGTTCCCCGAGGTCTCGACGCCGTCGGCCGAGTATCAGGTCGTGCGGCCCAAGGTTCCGGCGAACACACTCCACGTGCGATGCGAGCACGTCCCGGGCGCCGACGCGGGTGCGCTCGCCCGGCGCATCGCCGAGCGGTTCCGGGACAAGCACGGCATCGCGACGCGGCTCGAACTCGTCGAGCGCGGGAAGCTCCCGCGTTTTGCGTACAAAGCCGCGCGTGTCATAGACGAGGGGTGATCGCGGTCGGGCAGCCGGCGCCGGACGCCGACTTCGTCGACACCGACGGGACGCTCGTGCGCCTCTCGGACTTCTGGCGCGCACGCGCGACGATCTTCCTCTTCCTGCGGCACTTCGGCTGACCCGTCTGCCGCCAGCATCTCGTCGAGATGCAACGCGAGCTGCCGGCGGTCGAGGCCCGGGGTGCGCGCGTGGTCGCGATCGGGCAGGGCACGGCCACCGAGGCGGCGCGCGTGTGCGGCGAGATCGGCGTCGGGTTCCCGTGTCTCGGCGATCCCGACAAGGCGAGCTACCGATCCTACGGCCTTCGCCGCGCGGGCTGGCGGGAGGTCGTTCTCGATCCGATTCGCGAAGGGAGCGAGGCGATCAAACGGGGCCACCGCGTCAGCATCCGCGGCTCGCTCATGCGGCACTCGGACTGGTTCCAGCTCCCCGGCGTCGCGATCGTCGATCGCGCGGGTGTCGTGCGCTACCTCCATCAGGCGCGGCACTCCGGCGACATCCCGGCGGCGGGGGCGGTCATCGCCGCGCTGGTCGAGGTCTCGGCGTAGACGCGCCGATCCGATCGCGCTGGGCAACGCTCGACGGCGGTGCGCACTGCCTGCACATGCGGCTCGTTTGACCTGGCACGATGGTGGTAATGGCGCTCCCAGCCATTGCCCCGATGGTGATGGCCGTGTGCAGAACGAACGGGAGGACCGACCGATGCCCATGTCCCAGGCCCTGGCGCGAGACGATCGCGTCTCGGTGGAAGAGCTGCAGGAGATCTGGCCGATCTTGTCGCCACGCGACCGCGTGGAGGCCTTCCTCCTGCTTCCGAGAGCCGAGGCGGAGGACCTCTTCTTCTCGCTGAGCGCGGCGGATCAAGCGGCAATCGTCCTGGGCCTGCCGGGGGGGGACCGCCGATCCTGGATGCGACTCCTCGCTCCAGACGATGCCACCGACCTGGTCCAGGCGGTACCTCCCGGGGCGCGTGCGGCGCTGCTCGCGCTCCTCGACGACCCGACCCGCCAGGAGGTCCAGGGTCTGCTCGCCTACGCCGAGGACCGGGCGGGCGGGTTGATGAACACGCGCTTCGCCCGCCTTCGGCCAGAGATGACGGTCGACGAGGCGATGGCCTACCTGCGCAAGCAAGGGCGCCAACAGGTCGAGACCATCTACTACTGCTACGTCCTCGCGGCGGATCAGCGGCTCCTCGGCGTCGTCTCGTTTCGCGAGCTGTTCGACGCACACGCGGGTCAATGCGTGTGCGACATCATGCGGACGAGCGTCGTCACCGTGACCGGGCACACGGCCCAGGAGGACGTCAGCCGGCTCTTCCAGCGCTCGGGCCTGATCGCGCTTCCGGTGGTCGACGACGCGGGTCGCATGCAGGGCATCGTCACGGCCGACGACGTCGTCCACGTCGTCTCCGAGCAGGCGACGAAAGAGATTCAGAAGATGGGCGGCTCGGAAGTGCTCGGGGTTCCGTATCTCGAGATCGGCTTCGCGAGCCTGGTGAGGAAGCGGGCGGGGTGGCTCTCGGCCCTCTTCCTCGGCGAGATGCTGACGGCGACGGCGATGGGGTATTTCGAGAAGGAGATCGAGCGCGCGGTCGTGCTGGCGCTCTTCGTCCCACTCATCATCAGCAGCGGCGGCAACTCCGGCTCCCAGGCCTCGACGCTGGTCATCCGGGCAATGGCGCTCGGTGAGGTGCGCCTGCGCGACTGGTGGCGCGTGATTCGCCGCGAGATCTCCGCCGGGCTCGTTCTCGGCTCGATCCTCGGCTCGATCGGCCTGGCGCGGATCCTGGCCTGGGTCGGCCTCTTCGGTGCGTACGGCGAGCACTATCTGCTGGTCGGCTCGACGGTGGCGGTGAGTCTCATCGGCGTCGTCACGTTCGGAACGTTCGCCGGCTCGCTGCTGCCGTTCGTTCTGCGGCGCCTGGGCTTCGACCCCGCGAGCGCGTGTGCCCCGTTCGTTGCAACGCTCGTCGACGTCACGGGGCTGGTGATCTACTTCTCGGTGGCGAGCCTCATCTTCCGCGGCACGCTCCTGTAGATCGCAACGGCGCTGCGTGAGGCGAGCGCAGCGTCCGGCTACTTCGCGAACACGCCGCGGAGCCCACCCGAGATGAGCGCCGCGACGTTCACCAGCACGCGCGGCAGCGTGAGGCCGCCCGGCGACGCGAGGTAGCGGGGCATCCACGTCGGGTGGAACTTCTCCTTGTACGCGCGCACCCCCTGGAAGTTGTAGAAGTGCTCGCCGTGACGGAACACCATCGCACCGACCCGATTCCATAGCGGTGCGAGCGCGCGGTCCTCGAGCCCCGAGAGCGGCGCCATCCCGAGGTTGAACCAGGCGTAGCCCTCGGCCTTTCCCCACGCCATCAGCTCGGCGAACAGGAAGTCCATGACGCCGCTCGGCGCGTCGGGACGGTGGCGCATGAGGTCGATCGACAGCTCGTCCTTCCCGGCGCCGAGCCACAGGTTCGCGAAGGCGACGGTCGCCCCCGCGCGCCGCACGACCGCCACCGGGCAGCGGCGCAGGTAGTCGGACGCGAAGAAGCCGAGGGAGAAGCCCTTCTCGCGCGTGTGCTTCTCGGCGAGCCAGAGGTCGGAGACGGCGCGCAGCTCGTCCATGAGACGCCCGACGTCGACCGCCGGCACCACCGTCACCTCGTAGCCGTCGTCGCGCACGCGATGCACCGCCTGCCGAAGTCCCTTGCGGGCGCCGCCTTCGAGGCCGAAGTCGGCGAGCGGCACGCGGGCCTCCTCGCCGAGCTTCAAGAGGGTGAGGCCGAGGTCGAGGTAGAGCGGCAGGCGTGCCGCCTCGACCTGGTAGAACACGGTCGAGCCGTCGTGCCGATCGGACAGCTCGCGAAAGCGCCAGGCGAGCTCGGTCGCCTCGTCGTCGGGCCCGACGGGATCACCGAGCGCGACCCAGCTCCGGCCCTCGACGCCGTACATGACGAACGCGCGGCCGCTGTCGCTGAAGAGCAGATGCTTGTCGCCGAGGAGCGCGAGATGGCTCATCGTGCTCGGGCTCGCGACCACGACCGCCTGCGCACGGTCGAGATCGGCGGGGGCGGGCAGCTCGGGGTCGGACGCGACGGGGCGGCGGAGCATCCACACCCCGGCGAAGAGCGCGGCGATGACGGCGCCGGTCGTGGCGCGCAGCGCGCGCGGCGCGCTCGCGGCGAGCTCGAACCGCCACCAGAGCTCGTGGGCGTAGGCCGTATGGCGGTGCGCGAAGAGGTACAGCCACACCGACGCGCCGACCACCAGCACCACCGCGGCCGTCCACGCCGGCGTCAGCCGCTCGGCGAGCAGCGCCGTGTGGCGATAGAACTGGCGGCGGCACGGGAGCAGCGCGACGAGCGTGACCGTCAGGATGAGCGCCTCCTCGTAGTCGGCGCCCTTCAGGAGCGAGAACGCGATGCCGGCCACGAGGAGCGCCGCGGTCGCGAGGTAGGCGGCATCGAGCCGGCGCTGGAGATCGCGCGCGAGAACGATGAGGCCCACCCCGGCGAGGCTGCCGAGGAAGTGCGATGCCTCCAGCACCGCCAGCGGGAGCACGTCGTCGAGCAACGCCAGGCGCGACGGGATGCCGGGCGTCGCGCCGGAGAAGAGGAGGATCGTCCCCGACAGGAACGCGGCGATCGCCAGCACCTGCGGGACCACCGCCGATCCCCAGTCCTCGAGGAGGTGCGTGACGCGCCGGAAGGTCGTGTGCCGGAGCCCCAGCTCGTGCGCGCCGAGCGCCAGCGCCGCCAGCGCCAGCGGAGCGAAGTAGTACACGGCGCGGAACGCGAGCAGCGAGCCCAGGACGTCGCGCGGCGCGAGCGGCGGCGCGAGCAGGAGGAGGATCGCCGTCTCGAAGACGCCGAGCCCGCCCGGCACGTGGCTCGCGAGGCCGGCACTCTGCGCGAGCAGGAAGACGCCGAGTAGGGTCGGCAGCGAGAGGTGCGGGGTCGCCGGAAGCAGCGCCCAGAGCGTCGCGCCGGCGAAGATCCAGTCGAGCGTCGAGACGACGAGCTGGGCGACGGCCATCCGCGGCGCCGGCACCGCGACCTCGGTGCCGCGCACGACGACCGGCGTGCGGCGCAGCGCCGTGAAGAGAAGATACGCGGCGACCAGCACGACCAGCGCGGCCCCGATGCCGCGGATCGAGTGCAGCGGCAGGGCGAGCGCTGCCGGGATCGCGGGCGGGTGGACGAGGAACAGGAGGCCGCCGAGCCCGGCGAACCCGAGCCAGAACGTGAAGCCGTTGAACGCGATCACGATCGCCAGGTCCGCGGCCGAGAGCCCCCAGGCCGAATACAGGCGGTAGCGCACGGCGCCGCCCGAGAGCACCGGGACGCCGAGCGTGTGGCTGAACGCGTAGCCGACGAACGACGCGAACGCCGTGCGCCGGTACGGGAGCGCGTGGCCCGCATAGCGACACGCGAGGGTGTCGTAGAGCGTCAGGCAGAAGTAGCCGGCGGCGGTCGTGAGCACGGCGAGGGCCACCTGCCGGTGTGGGAGGGCCCGCAGCACGCGCACGACGTCGTGGTAGTTGACCCCGCGCAGCGCGTGATGGAGCAGCCAGAGCGCGGCGCCGAACAGCGCGACGCCGACCAGCGGCGTCAGATGGCGCAGCCGCCAGAGCACGTCAGAGCCGTCGCGGTCGCCCGGCGATCTCGGTCAGGAGGTCGATCTGCATCTCCTGCAGCTCCACCATCCGCTCCCACTGCGCGTGCAGCAGGTGGTCGATCTTGTCGTGGAGGCTCGCGATCTCGATCTCGGCCTTCAAGTCCGTCTCATAGTCGTGGGTCGATTCGACGCGATCGCGCTCGCTCTGCCGGTTCTGCGACATCATGATGATCGGGGCCTGGAGCGCGGCGATGCACGAGAGCACGAGGTTCAGGAGGATGTAGGGATAGGGATCGAACGACGTCTGCCGCAGCACGAAGGTGTTGAACGCCATCCAGAGGACCAGGAAGACGAGGAATCCGATAACGAACACCCACGAGCCGCCGATGCGGGCGACGGTGTCGGCGGCCGCCTGGCCGACCGTGAGGCCCTCCTGGAACTGGGCGTCGATGTTGCGCGCGATCGTGAGGTGCAGGCCCGCCTTCTTGGCGACCTCCTCCTCGACCGTGGAGAGTGCACCCTTCTCTTGGGTGAGCCGGGCGGTGACGTAGTCGAGTCGCTCGGTGTTGAGACAGTTCCGGCAGAGGTAGCCGGCGCCCGTCCACTTGTCGGGGTAGTGCTGCGCGATGTGCGCCGCCACCTGCGGCCGGACCATCGCCGCCGCAATCATCGTCGACCGCCGGCCCGTGCGTTCGCACAGGCAGCACGTTCGTTCCTGGACCTCCATCGTCGCATTGGCGCTCATCGCTCCTCCAGTGCTGGCATGAACAGGCGGGTCGTCGCCGCGTCGATCACGGCGGGGATCCCGTTCTCGAAATGGTGCGTGCCCGGCACGCGCGCAACCGTCACGCCCGGAACGTCGGCCAGCGCGCCGCATGCCGACGTCGTGTCGTCGACGCCGGTGACGCACAGGGTGCGGAGGCCGCCCAGGCGCCGGGCGGCGTCGTCGATCCGGTGCTTCGGGTCGACGGGGGGATCGCGGATCCAGTCGAGCGGGTTGACGCGGAAGCTCGCGCTCGCGCCCGGTGCGAGCAGGAGGAGCCCCGCGATCCGCTTCCTCTCGGCGGCGGACCACTCGCCGGCGAGCACGACCGGTGCCACCTCGGCTCCGAAGGAGTAGCCACCGACGAAGATCGGAAGGCCCGCCGGCTCGAGGACGCGGAGCAGGCGTCGCAGGTCCTCGGCCACGCGCACCGGGGACTGCGTCGTCGCGAAGTACCGCAGCGAGCTCCAGCCGATCGTCGCGACGCCGCGAGCCGCGAGCCCGCTCGACACTTCCTGGTCGACCGCCGCCCAGCCACCGTCGCCCGAGAAGAAGACGAGCAGCGCCCGCGCCGCGCCCGTCGCCGGAACGATCGTCAGCGGGAGCGAGAGCGCCTCGGCGGCGGCGGGCCAGGGCGGCGGCTCGTCGGCGCGGGCGGACGCGGCCAGCGCGGCGACGGCGATGCAGGCCGCTATCCGAGCCCGTAGAGCGATGCGGCGTTGAGGGCGCATAGCTTCCGCCGATCGTCGGCGGGAACGTCGCGCATGAGCGCGGCGGTCACGCGGCGCGTCTGCGGCCAGTCGCATCCGTGATGCGGATAGTCCGTCGACCACATGAGATTGTCGATGCCGACGTCGTCCCGGTTCTCGACCGCCACGTGATCGATCATGAAGGTGGCGCGCCAGTTCCGCCGGAAGTAGTGGCTCGGTTCGTGGCGGAGCGCCACGGGGAGCCAGGAGCGGTTGCGCCACCAGCGGTCGTCGAGCTGCTCGAGGATGTAGGGGATCCAGCCCGCGCCGGTCTCGGCCGCCACCCAGGTTAGACGCGGGAAGCGGTCGTGCACGCCCGACACGATGATCTCCGGCAGATCGGTGAGGAAGGCCTGCGCACCGTTGCCCGCGAGGCCCCAGAGCGTGTCGCCCCGTACGCCCTTCGGATGGGGACGCGTCACCTGGCGCATGATGCGCACGTGGAAGTGCACGGCCACGCCGAGCGCCTGCGCGGCGTCCCAGAAGGGGTCGTCCTCGGGTCGGATCGCCGCACCGGTCGACGGCAGGGTCAGAAGCCAGGCGCCGCGAAGACCGAGCGCGAGGCAGCGCTCGAGCTCCTGGATGCAGGCGTCGACGCCGAGCGCCGGCATCGCCGCGAGCCCCACCAGTCGATCCGGCGCCACCTTCACGAAGGCCTCGGCGAGCCACGTGTTGTAGGCCTGGACGCCGGCCAGATGGAACGCGGGATCGGGATCCGAGAAAAAGTGGGAGAGCATCCGCGCCGAGCCGTACAGCACCTCCGCGTCGACGCCGTCCGCGTCCATCTCCTGGAGCCGCACGTCGCCACGGAAGTTGCCCTGGTTCGCCCCGGCGAAGGTGACCCCGGTCCAGCGCACGTCGTCGTGCGCCCGGCCGGCCGAGGCGTAGATGCCGATCGGCGCCGGCGGCACGTCGGGCGCGAACTGCCAGGCCTCGCCGCCGTCGCCGTCGGGCACGACGCGAGGCGCCTTCGGGTGGAACTTGCGCGGCAGGTACTCCGTCCACAGGTGCGGCGGCTCGAGCACGTGGGAGTCGGCGGAGATCAGCTCGTAGCGGCGTCCCATCGACACCTTGATTTCACGGAGCCAACCGTGGGAGCAAGGACGGCATGTTGACGGCGCGACCCATCATTTCCGCGGATTCGCACGTGACCGAACACCCCGAGACGTACCGCAAATTCGTCGCCGCGCGCGACAAGGACGACGCCCCGCACGTCCAGCGCAACGACAACGGCGGCGACGTCTACGTCATTCCCGGGATGAACTCGATGATTCCGATCGGTCTCGTTGCCGCGGCCGGCAAGAAGGCCGAGGACATCTCGCTCTCGGGTCGCTTCGAGGACTGGTATCGCAGCGGCTGGGATCCGGCGGGACGCGCCGCCGACCAGGATCGCGACGGCGTCGCGGCCGAGGTCCTCTATCCCACCGTCGGCATGGTGCTCTGCAACCACAAGGACCTCGACTACAAGCGCACGTATATGCGCGCGTTCAACCGCTGGATGGCGGAGTACTGCGGGACCGACCCGGCGCGCCTCGTCGGCGTCGGCCAGACGGCGATGCGCACGCCGCAGGAAGGCATCGAGGATCTGAAGGAGATCAAGGCGCTCGGGCTCCGCGGCGTCATGCTGCCCGGCGTGCCCGGACAGTCCGACTACCACGATCCGATCTACGACCCGTTCTGGGAAGCCGCGATCGAGATCGGCCTGCCGCTCTCCTTCCACATCCTCACGACGCCGGACGCCTTCTCCCGCGCGCGCGGTCCGTTCATGAACCACGCAGTCGCGATCATCCGCGCCAACCAGGACATCATGGGGATGCTCATCTTCGGCGGCGTCTTCGAGCGCCATCCGAGGCTCCGCATCGTGTGCGTCGAGGCCGACGCCGGCTGGGTGCCGCACTGGATGTATCGCATGGACCACTACTACAAGCGCCACCAGTACCTCCGGCACCAGGGGCTCTCGCGCCTGCCGAGCGAGTTCTTCCGCGACCACATCTACGTGACGTTCCAGGACGACTGGGCGGCCTTCCAGACGGTGCACCTCCAGAATCCCGAGCGCCTCATGTGGGGCAACGACTTCCCGCACAGCGACTCGACCTGGCCGTGGTCGCAGGACGTGCTGCGCGAGCAGGCAGGGGCGCTCCCGCAGGCGACGCGCGATCTCGTCCTGCACGACAACGTCGCGAGGCTCTATGGACTGTGATCTCCTGATCCGCGGCGGCAGCATCGTCGACGGGACCGGCGCGCCGGCCTACACCGGCGACGTCGCGGTGAAGGACGGGCGCATCGTCGCCCTCGGCCACGTCTCCGCACGCGCCGAGCGCACGATCGACGCCGGCGGCCGCGTCGTCGCCCCCGGCTTCATCGACATCCACACGCACTACGACGCACAGATCCTGTGGGACCGGATGCTCTCGATCTCGCCCTGGCACGGCGTCACGACGGTCGTCATGGGGAACTGCGGCTTCGGCGTCGCGCCCACGCGGCCGGCGCATCGCGGTCTCATCCTGCGCACGCTCGAGAAGGTCGAGGGCATGAGCCTCGCGTGCCTCGAGGCCGGCTGCGGCTCGGACTGGCCGTTCGAGACGTTCCCGGAATACCTGGACGCCGTCGAGCGCCGCGGCATGGCGATCAACGTCGGCGCCCTGATCGGGCACACGCCCGTGCGCCTCTACGTGATGGGCGAGGAGGCGACCGAGCGTCCCGCGACCGACGACGAGATCGCGCGCATGCGCGCGATCGTCCGGGACGCGGTCGCGGCCGGCGCGATCGGCTTCGCGTCGTCGAAGGCGCCGACCCACGTCGGCTACGCGGGCAAGCCCGTGCCGAGCCGCGTGGCGGAGTTCGAGGAGCTGCGGCAGGTCGCGGGTGCGCTCGGCGAGCTCGGCCGCGGCGTCCTCCAGATGACGGCGGGCCCCGGGCTCTTCTTCGAGCAGTTCACCCAGCTCGCGACCGAGACCGGCCGCACGCTCACGTGGACGGCGCTGCTCGCGGGCATGATGGGCCCGGGCTCGCACCGCATGTTCCTCGAGCAGTCCGAGGCGATCGTGAAGCAGGGCATTCCGGTGGTCCCGCAGGTGGCGTGCCGGCCGCTCAACTTCGAGTTCGACCTGGCCGAGCCGTTCATCTTCGAGAGCATGGGTGCGTTCCGCACGATCGCCGGCGAGGACCGCGAGGGTCGCATCCGCGCCTACCGCGATCCCGCCTTCCGCCAGCGCATGCGCGACGAGCTGGCGACGCGGATGGCGGGCGTGTTCGCCTTCTCGTGGGAGCGCATGGTCGTGTCGTACTATCCGCCCGAACCGTCGCTCGAGGAGCGTGGCATGGAGGTGGTCGCACGCGAGCGCGGCACGGATCCCGTCGACCTGATGCTCGACCTCGCGCTGGCGTCGGATCTCGCGGCGCGCTTCCGGATGTCGGTCGTCAACTTCGACGAGGACGAGGTGGCCGAGCTGCTCGTACACCCGAACACGATGATCGGCCTCTCGGACGCCGGCGCGCACGCGAGCCAGCTCTGCGACGCGTGCTTCTCGACGCACCTGCTGGGTCACTGGGTGCGCGAGAAGGGGACGCTGACGCTGGAACAGGCGGTGCGCATGCTCACCTCGCGCGTCGCCGACGTGATGGGCATCCAGGACCGCGGGCGCCTCGCGCCCGGGCTCGCCGCCGACGTCACGGTCTTCGATCCCGACACCGTCGGGTGCTCGAAGCTCCGGCGCGTGCACGACCTGCCGGCGGGCGCGGATCGCCTGGTCGCCGACGCGTTCGGGATCAACGCCGTGGTCGTGAACGGGGTCGTCGTGCGCGAGGGCGGACGGGATGCCGTGAAGGCCGACGGCGCGCTGCCCGGACGCCTCCTGCGCGGAGGCCGCGCGTAGGATCGACGCCAGCGGCCCTCCCCATTTCATGCGAGGGCCGAGCGAGCCATGGGTGTGCGAGGGTCGGCACCCATGGCCATCCGCCGATTCGTGTCGGCCGCCGCGCTCGCGCTCGCGCTCGACGCGGCCGCGACTGCGCAGCCGTTCCCCCCGGCGATCGGACACCAGACGTGCGTGCTCGACCACGACACGAGCGGGTTCCTGTTCGAGACCGCGGTCTTCTTCGACTTCTTCCAGCTCTCGGGCGCGATCGACATCGACTGCGCCGCGATCGATCCCATGACCGGGCAGGGCGCGTGCACGTGCACCGCCGACCACATCGATCCGGTCGAGACCATTCCGGGCATCGGCTTCGCGTGCATCACGCCGGCGGGGGGGTGTTCCGGTGGGCGGATCGACTGCGCCGGTGGTGCCCAGCTGAACGTGGCGTTCGCGTCGGACCACGACATCGGAACAAGCGCATCGTCGTGAAGGGCAAGGGTGGCGGGCCTCGCGTTCGCGCTCGATGCCGGTCTCGATGCCGTGGACGCCGTCCTCACGCTCGGCGAGCGGCGTGACTGCCTCTCGTTCGGCGGATCGGTGTCGGTGCGGGAAGGACGGCGACTCGTCGCGACAGACGCGCCGCGCGCTACGGCGTGCCCGCCGTCCCAGTGAATGCGAATCGCCACGACGAGCTCCGCATCCCGGCAAAGGATCGTTGACGGGTCGATCGCGCTGTGGCCGGTCCTTTGTGCTGCAACGGCGATTGCTCGCGTGTCACCCATCCGGACGGCAGCGAAGGCCACGCCTGCAACGGACGGGGCGCGCGTCGAGCCGTCGCGGCTTGCCTTTCGCCGCGAAGCGGACGACATGCAGCGTCCATGACGACCCCCGCCCCCCGACGCTACGAGAGCGGCGCCGCATTCCGCGAGCTGCTCGACGTGCTCCGCGACGCCGATCAGCAGTTCCTGGAGGGATCGCGTGCCGTGCCCGACGACGCGTCGGTCGTCGAGGGCTATCGCTGGCTCGTCGACGTGTTCTCCGTCGCGCTCGAGTGCTACGTCGTCGCCGACGCAGCGCGACCCGAATTCGTGAAGATCGTCTCGCCGACGCGCAAGTTCGGCGGCGACAACGCCGACGCGTACTACTACTTCGCGCCCGTCGATCCGTCGCGTACCTACCGCGTGCACGGTCGGATGGGCGACGCGGTCTACCTGTCGCTCTGCGTGTATGGCGGGCCGACCGACGGTCGCTGGTCGAACCGCATCGTCTCGAAGATCAACAACCGCGAGATGACGTTCGGACCGGGCCAGACCTTCGAGATCATCGTGTCGCCGAAGGAGCACCGCGGGAACTGGATCAAGCTCGAGCCCGACGCCGTCGCCCTCGTGACGCGCGACTACCTGATCGATCCCACGCGCGGCCAGCAGGCGACGTACACGATCGAAGCCGTCGACCCGGCGCCGCCGCCGCCTCCGACGACCGACGCCGACCTCGCCGCGCGCCTGCGCCGCACGGCGAACTTCATCCGCGACCTGCTGAACATCTGCCCGATCCCGACGCCGTTCGACCCGAACGCGGTGCAGGAGCCGTACATCCAGCAAGCGGTGACCTACGGCTGGGCCGCACCGGACGTCGCGTATGCGCTCGGTCGCTGGGAGCTCGCCGAGGACGAGGCGCTCGTGATCGAGGGCCGCTCGCCCGACTGCGCGTTCTGGAATCTCTGCCTGTGGAACGCCTTCCTGTGCACGTACGACTACCGGTATCACCGTTGCACCATCAACGGCGGACAGGTGCGCTACGAGAGGGACGGCTCATGGCGCGTGGTCGTCGCACGGCGCGATCCCCGGCACCCGAACTGGCTCTCCACCGCCGGGCACGGGCAGGGCATCCTGTGGTTCCGCTGGTTCCTGCCCGCCGAGGTGCCGGCGCGCCCGACCGCGCGCGTCGTCAAGCTGGCCGACGTTCCGCGCTAGCGCCCGCCCGGTGTCGCTCCGAGCGCTTCGTCGAGCGGGCCCACGATGAGACGCCAGAAGAGGAAGTACAGGATCGCGAGAAAGACCGGCAGGAGCGCCGCGGCGTCGAACCAGGTCCCGCGCGCGTAGAAGAGCGCGTCGACGCCGAGGCCGAGGACGACGCCCAGCGCCGAGCCCCACGCGCCGATGTCGAGTCGCAGCTCGAGCCGGACGTACAGCCAGTTCCAGACGCCCCATACGATGGGGAGCAGGAAGAACGGCACGTACGGCACGACCGGAACGAAGACGGCGATGATCGAGCGTCCGATGTACGGCCCCACGAGCAGCGTTCCGGCGACCGCCGCCCCGACGACGTAGGCGAGGAGCTCGTTGCGTCGCATCGCGGGCGCCCTCAGAGAAGCCCGCACGCCGCGAGGAAGCGCGCCGGCTCGGGCACGAAGACGAGCATCGCGGCGGCCGCGGCCATCGCGCTCATCTCCACCCAGGTGATGCCGGGGAGGCGGATCTCCACCCGGCCGTCGGCCTCGTCGAGGCGCGCCCGCAGTCGCGGCCAGAGGTCGCGCGCGGGGCCCTCGCTCGCGCGGCGGATCGTGTCGCGCACGCTCATGCAACGCTCCTTTCGTTCGTCATCCCGATGTCCCTCCGGGCGCCAGGTCTCCCAGAAGGGCGCGCAGCCTGCGCAGACCGTAGAAGAGACGCGACTTCACCGTGCCGATCGACGCGCCGGTCGTCGCCGCGATCTCCTCCAGGCTGAGCCCGGCGACAAGCCGCAGCGCGCACACCTCCCGCTGCACGGCGGGAAGGGCGGCGAAGGCGGCGGCAACCCGCTCGCGGACCTCGCCTGTCGATTCGGGCGGCGGTGCGGTCGTCGCGGCGTCGGCGGAGCTCAGAGGAAACCAACCCCAGAGCCGCTGCGCGCGGAGACGGTTGCGCGCCAGGTTGCGGCCGATGGTGAAGATCCACGCGCGCACCGACGTTCCTGCGCGGAAGCGACGGCGGTGGCGATGCAGGCGCAGGAACGTCTCGATGGTCACGCCCTCGGCCGCCGCCCGCTCGCCCAGCATCCGCTCGAGGTAGCGTCGGAGCCGCTCCTGGTAGCGGCGGAAGAGCGCCTCGTGGGCCGCGACGTCGCCCGCCACGTAGGCGGCGAAGAGACGCTCGTCGCTCTCCCCGGAGACGGCTCTCATGCGTCACACCCCCTCTACCCCGGAGCCGCCGGGAAGGTTCAATCGAGCCGGCTGAACCTTCGGGCCGGCCCGCGGGTACTGCGGGGCGGATCGGGTGCGCGTCGCGCCCGAGGAGAGGAGCACGAGGATGTTTCCGGCCTACATCGATCCGATCGCTCCGGGCCTGGTTCCCGCCTTCGCTGGCGCGCTGTGCGCGGAGTTCGCGTGGGTGGCCATCGCGGGTCTGGTGGGGGTGTTCGCGGTCGCAGCCCTCGTGGTCGGCGAGGCCCGCCGGACCCGGAAGCCGCGCGAGCGCGCGGCCGTCAGGGTGGTCCCGATCCGCCGCGCGGCCTAGTGGCCGACCCGTATGCGATCCCACCCGAGGGTGCTGTCCTAACGGCCATCACCATCCAAAATGCCTGTTGACAGAACGTTCAGAATATTCTAAACGTACGCAACGTAGGGGATGGATCGAGCGACCGGCATCTTCGTCGACGGCATCGGCACCGCGGCCGCGTCCTCGGGCGTGCTCTCGCAGCTCCAGGGGCGCATCTTCGGGCTCCTCTACTTCCGCGAAGGCCCGCTCTCGCTCGACGAGATCGCGGCCGAGCTCGAGCAGAGCAAGAGCAACGTCTCGATCAACATCCGCGGCCTGATCGACTGGCATCTCGTCCGTCGCAGCCGCCAGCCGGGCTCGCGACGCGACCACTACGAGGCCGCGACCGATTTCTTCCGCGTCCTGCAGGAGATCATGGAGCGGCGTTTTCGCTGGTGCGTCCGCCTGGTGCTGGCGACGCTGGGTGAAGCGGAGCGGGCGTTCGGCGAAGGGCGGGGGGCGCCGCCGTTCGTGGTCGCGCGCATCGCCGCCCTGAAGGCCTTCTTCACCGTCGTCGACGCGGGGATAGGCGCCTTCACACAGGGCAAGCCGATGGATCCGACGGGTCTCATGAACGTGCGCGTCCTCGTGCCGCAGAAGGGCGGTCGCGGGCGCGCCTGAAACACGAAGGGAGCACACCATGGAGCCGGCCGTCACGATCGCGATCTATCTGCTGCTGTTCGGAGGGACACACATCGGGCTCGCGTCCGCGCCGGTCCGCTCGCGGCTCGTCGAGCGCTTCGGCGAGGTCGGATTCGGCATCCTCTTCAGCGTCGTTGCCGCCGTCGCGTTCACGCTGCTCGTGAACACGTACGCGCGGCTGCGCTTCGACGGCGTGCCCGGCATCGCCCTGGCGACCGTCCCCGTCGCGCGCGAGCTGTTGCTCGTGCTCTCCGGCCTGTCGGTGCTTCTCATGCTGGGCTCGCTCGCACGCTACGCGGCCTCACCGTACGCGATCTATTCCGCGGGACACGACGGCGAGCCTCGCGGGCTCGAGCGCGTGAGCCGTCACTCCTTCTTCGCCGCCGTGATCCTGTTCGGCGCGGCGCACATGCTGCTGGCGACCCACCTCGTCGGTACGGTCGCGTTCGGCGGCCTCGCGCTCTTCGCGGGTCTCGGCGCGTGGCACCAGGATCGCAAGCTCCTCGCGCTCCGCGGCGCCCCGTACGCGCGCTTCCTCGCCGTCACCTCGACGCTCCCGTTCGCGGCGATCCTCGCGGGGCGGCAGCAGCTCGTGCCGAGCGAGCTGCCGTGGGGCCACTTCGCGACGGGCATCATCGCGGCCGTGTACTTGCGATGGGTGCACCCGGCGATCCTCTCGTCGGGCGGGGCGTGGGTGATCGGCGTCGTCGTGGGTGGCGCGGCGCTCCTCACGGTCGAGGCGCTCGTCCGCGCGCGGCGCGTCACCAGGCGCCGCTCGCTCGACGCGCATCCGCGGAGCGCGTAGTCGGGGCCGCGAGGTCGGGGCCGAGGCTTCGGCTTCGGCTCCGCCGCGCGACAACACACGAGCGGCGTCACGATCTAACGTTTCGTCGCGCCGCTTCGCAGGCGCCTCCGCCTCGGCCCCGACCTCGCGACGTCATGCGCTCGCGGCCCTCTACTGGGCGGCGGAGCCGAGGGCGGTCAGACGCTCGGCGGCGGTCTTTGCTTGGGGGGAGTCGGGATGGTCGCGGACGATCTGCTCGTAGAGCTGGCGGGCGTGAGCGGGGTTCTTCTGGATCTCTTCGAGCTGCGCGGTTTCGAGCAGGTCCTGGGCGCCGCTGCCGCAGGCGGTGAGGGTGACGGCGAGGGCGATGGCCGCGAGCGCTCTCATCGGTCGAACCCCAGGGGGCCGCGCACGGCGAGGTAGCAGAGCAGGCCGACCGGGCCGAACATGAGCGTCAAGAAGAGGATCGGGGTGAGCCAGTATCCGGCATCGGGCGCGTCGTTCATGATCCAGCGCGCCACGAAGAGATCGAAGCACAGGTAGTGCGTCCAGCCGGCGAGCGTGGCCCAGCGGGAGTCGAACAGCCTCATCACGCCCTCGAGGCTCCCGTAGGCGCCGGGATCGAAGGCGCCGCCCGACGTGAGCGCGATCGCGATGAACACGAGGTAGGCCGTCGCGAGGATCGCCCACGGCCAGGTCGCGCGGGCGACCGTGCGGGAGAGTTCCGAGCTGGGCGCCGCCATCCACAGGAACCAGATCGGCAGCGGCAGCACGTTCACCACGCGGAAGATCGCCGCAGGATCCATGATGCGCCTCCTCAGATCGACAGGATCGTCCGGATGCCGCGGCTCGCGCGCACGTCGTCCATCGCCTGGTTGATCTCGGCCAGCGGACGGCGCGCCGTCACGAGCCCATCCAGGTCGAGCCGGCCCGCCTGCCAGAGCGCGATCAGGCGCGGGATGTCGCGGACCGAGTTGCAGCTTCCGAGCGTACACCCGACGAGCTTCTTCTCGGTGATCGTGAACAGGGCCGCGGGCGCGATCGTGATGACGTCCTCCATCGGCGCTGCGCCGACGGCGACGGTCGTGCCGCCGTTGCGACACGCCGCGAGACAGACCTGCACGAGGCTGGCGCGCCCGACGGCGTCGAACGCGTAGTCGACGCCGATGCCGGTCAGCTCCATGGTGCGCGCGAGGACGTCGGAGGCGGCGGGATCGATGAGATCCGTCGCGCCGAACCGTTTCGCGGCCTCCCGGCGCGCCGCGACCGGGTCGGCGACGATGACGCGCGCCGCGCCGGCCACGCGCGCCCCCTGCACGATCGAGAGCCCGATGCCGCCGAGCCCGATGACGAGCACGGACGCCCCCGGCACGACGCGCGCCGTGTTCAGCACCGCGCCGACGCCGGTCTGGACGGCGCACCCGATGACGCATGCGACGTCGAGCGGCACGCCGGCGGGAATCTTGATGGCGCCCGCGGCGGGCATGATGGCGTATTCTCCGAAGCCGCCGACGCCGACGCCGCGGAAGACGATCTCGCCGCCGCGCGAGAGCCCGGTCGTGCCGTCGCGGAAGGTGTTCGTGAGGATCATGCCGGCGTTGACGCACACGCCCGGCTCGCCGCGCACGCACCAGTAGCACTGTCCGCAGGGCGCGACCGGCGTCAGCACGACCGGATC
>DATJZY010000131.1 GCA_035577985.1 Candidatus Eisenbacteria bacterium | reverse complement strand
GCGAGCCGCGGCTCGCGCGCGACCTGGCCGCGCGGGCGCTGCGGCTGTGCGCGGAGCACGGCTATCCGGAGATCGCGCATCGGGTGACGATCATCCACGGCTGGGCCCGCGCGATGCTCGGGGACACCACGGATGTGGTCGACGAGCTGCTGCCGTTGCTCCAGACCTATGGGCGCCGCGCGGGCATGGTCGCCATCACGTCCGCCCATCTCACGGTCGGCGAGGCGGCGACGGTGGCCGGCCGTCTCGACGACGCGTTCGGCGTGGTGGTCGAAGCGGGCCGGCTGGTCGAGGAGACCGGCGAGCGGATGGAGGAAGCCGAAGTCCACCGCTGGCGTGGCGAGCTGCTGATCGCGCTGCGCGGCCCGGAAGGGTGGCCGGAGGCGCGGACGTGGTTCGAGCGCGCGCTGGCCGTTGCCCGCGCGCAGTCGGCGAAGTGGTTCGAGCTACGCGCGGCGATGAGCCTCGCGCGTCTCGACGCCGATCAGGGGCGCCGCGCCGACGGCCGCCGGGTGGTCGCCGACGTGCTCTCCTGGTTCACGGAGGGACACGAGCGGCTGGATCCGACCGACGCCCGCAATCTCATCGGGCGCCTCGGATGAGCGCGCGTCAGTTGCAGTGCGCCTGCGCGACCAGATCGATCCACTGCTGCAGCGTCTGATCCTGGGTGCTGCCGTCCGTGATCTGCACGCCGCCGCCGTGCGGCACGAGGTCGAGCGGCTTCTCACGGATGCGCGAGGAGGACGGGTTCGCCGAGTCGACGAGCAGCGCGATCTCGCGCGCGGTGGCGAGCGGATCGCCGGTGCTCACGTGGAAGCGGGTCATCGCGGCCTGGCCACCGGTCACGTGGCACGCGGTGCAGGTGATGAGCGCCTGGCCCAGGACCTGGTCCTCGAAGAGCGTCTGGTTCGCGGTGTACACGGCGTCACAGGCCGACCCGTCGCCGGTGGACACGTTGCGCGCCAGCGTGAGCGAGCCGGCGACCTTGACGCCGCCGCCCTTCAACTTCGTCTTCCCGGTCATCGTGTCGCCCAGGATCTTGCCGTTCCACGAGAAGCGGACGCCGTGGACCAGACCGGAGAGCTTCACGCGCTTGGTCGTCGCCTTGCCGTTCACGATGTAGGCGCCGGCGATCGACGGATCGCCGCCCACGGCGACCGTTCCCGTGACCGCCGTTCCGATCTGCGTGAGCCCGGCCGCGACCTCGATCGGCATGGGGATCTTCTTGCCGGTCATCTGGCCGTCGAACGAGCCGGTCATGTCGGCGTGGACCAGGCTCGCCCCGACGAGGCTGCTCGCGAGTACGGCGATCCTGATCATCGAGATTGGGGTTGTCACGGAAATGACCTCCTTGGCGCCGGGCGCCTCGGCCGCTTGAGCAAGCCGCGTACCTGCCCCGAAAGGCGGTTCCCCCGCGTGCGATCGACGGCGAGCGCCGAAATGCTACCGCCCACCGATCCAAATTGTGCGGGGAGACCCGACCGTCGCGGGTTGACGGGCGTGACGGCTGCGGCGTAAGGCCCCACGATCCGGAGGCGATGAGATGAGCAGGGACGTCACGGGCTTCGGCGTCGCCAGGACGGCCCTCGGCGCGATGCTCGTCGCGGCCGCCGTCGGTTCGACCCCCGTCACCGCGGCCGTGATCGCCGTGACGTCGACCGAGGACGCGGTGCTTGCGGACGGGAACTGCACCCTGCGTGAGGCCGTCCGATCGGCCAACGAGGACGTCGCCTACGACGCGTGCACGGCCGGGAGCGGTGACGACGTTGTCAGCCTCGGCGCGGGGACCTACATGCTGACGATCGTCGGTGCGAACGAGGATGCGGCGGCCAGCGGCGATCTCGACGTCACGGCGAACCTCGCGATCGCCGGCGCCGGGGCGACCTTGACGACCATCGACGGCAACGGCGCCGTCACACACGATCGAGTTCTCGAGCTCATCGGCTCGATCACCGTCGCGATCTCCGGGGTGACCGTCACGGGCGGCACGATGGTGCAGGAGGGCGGAGGGGTACGCGTCAACGGCGCGACGCTCGTCGTGAGCAACAGCGCCATCATTTCGAATACCGCGAACAGCGGCGGTGGCATCGGCGACGTCGGCACGGTCACCCTCGTCGACTCCACCCTGAGCGACAACACAGCCCTGAACGGCGGCGGGATCGCGTGCGGCGACGTCAGCATCCTGCGCTCGACGGTCAGTGGAAACCACGCGGACGCCGGAGGCGGCCTTCGGATCTTCGGAGCGGGAACGATCGACCAGAGCACGATCTCGGGTAACACGGCGATGGTGGCGGCGGGCGTTCTCTCCAACGGCACGCTCGTCATGACCAACAGCACCCTGTCCGGCAATCGTTCCGATCAGGTGGGCGGCGGCTTGGTGCACAACAACGCGACGGGGACGGCAACCCTCGTCAACGTGACGGTCACGGGCAACGTCGCCGACGACGATGCGAACGGCACGGGCGACGGCGGCGGCATCGTCAACGAGGGCGGCGACCTCAGGGTGAAGGGCACCATCGTCGCCGGCAACCTCGATCGCGGCGGCGAGGCGCCCGACTGCGTCGGCCTGCTCGACTCGCAAGGCTACAATCTCGTCCAGAGCACCGCCGGCTGCACGCTCTCGGGCGACACGGCGACCAACCTCCTGGCCGTCGATCCGCTGCTCGGCCCGCTCCAGTCGAACGGCGGGCCGACGTTCACGCATGCGCTGCTCGTCGGCAGCCCGGCGTTCGACGCCATCCCGCTCGCCACGTGCACCGACGCGGTGGGAGGGGCGCTCGGGGGCGATCAGCGCAACGTCGGCCGCCCGCAGGCCGCTGCCTGCGACATGGGCGCGTTCGAGGCCGACGGCCTTCCGACCACCACCACGACCACGTCCACGACCTCCACCTCGTCGAGCACGCCGACGACCACGAGCACCATCACGTCGACGACCAGCACGACCACGTCCACCTCGACGTCGAGCAGCACGAGCTCGTCCTCGTCGTCGAGCACGGTCGCGCCGATCACGACCAGCACGACGATGCTACCACCCGAGTGCACGGCGGGCGTGCCGAGCGCGTGCGACGACGACGATTCGTGCACCGCCGATTCCTGCGTCGCCGGGCGCTGCCGGCACGATCCCGCGACCGGAACCGAGTCGGCGCGCTGCGTCTGCGGCCGGCTCCCGTTGGCGGCGTGCGGCGCGGAAACCCTACCAACTGCTGCGAGCCGGCAGCTGACCAAGGCGTGCGAGCGGCTCGATCGGGCCGGGTCGTCGACGTCGGCGGCACGGACGAAGCACCTCGTGCGCCGGGCGATCGCGAGCGAGAAGCAGGCCGGACGGATCGTGCGACGGCTCGGGGCGCGCGGGCGCGTGTCTCAAGCCTGTGCCGGCGCGCTCGGCGTCTTCCTCGACGATGCCCTCGCGCGCGCAAAGAGCGTGCTGAAGGGCTCGTAGCGGCGATCAGCCGGCGGCCGCGATGGGGGCGCTCGCCGCCTGCGGCGCGGAGAACTCCATCACGCCGTCGTCGACGTTTCCGAGCTCGATCATCATCAGGTCGAGCGCGTAGTTCTGGTGGAGTCGCCACGGCACCTTCGTCCCCTGCCTGGGGAAGAGGTGCATCGACCGTGTGACGTAGCCCGAGGTGAGATCGAGGAAGGGCGCCTCCTCGACGGTCGCGTCGTGCAGGCGCGGCGTGCACTGCCGGGCTCCGCTCTTCGCCATGTGGTTCAGCAGCCGGCACACGTACCGGCAGATGAGCTCGGCCTTGAGGGTCCAGGACGCGTTCGTGTAGCCGACCGCGAGCGCGAGGTTCGGCACGTCGCTGAACATCATGCCCTTGTAGGCGAAGGTCTTCGTGAAATCGACGCGGCGGCCGTCGACGGTCACCTCGAGGCCGCCCAGGAAGAGGAGGTTCAAGCCGGTCGCGGTCACGACGAGGTCGGCGTCGAGCTGCTTGCCCGAGCGCAGGCGGAGGCCGTGCTCCGTGAACGTCTCGATCTGGTCGGTCACCACCGAGACCTGCCCCTGCCGCATCGACTGGAACAGATCGCCGTCCGGCACGAGACACACGCGCTGCTCCCACGGGTTGTAGCGCGGATCGAAGTTCGGCGAGATGTCGTAGCCGGGGCCGAGCTCCTTCTGGAGCCATCCCGTGATGAGCGCTCGCGCGCGCGCGGGGTTGCGCCGGCAGAAGCGGTAGAACCACAGAGTGAAGAGCACGTTCTTCCAGCGCGTGATGGCGTAGGCGAGGCGAGCAGGGAGGATGCGGCGCAGCCCGTTCGCGATGCGGTCCTCCGCCGGCATGGAGACGATGTAGGTGGGCGACCGCTGCAGCATGACGACGTGGGCGGCCGTCTTCGCCATCGCCGGCACGAGCGTCACGGCGGTGGCGCCGCTGCCGATCACGACGACGCGCTTGCCAGCCCACTCGATGTCCGGCGTCCACTTCTGCGGGTGGACGACGCGGCCCGCAAAGCGTTCGATGCCGGGGAGCTCGGGCGAGTAGCCCCTCGCGTAGTCGTAGTAGCCGCTGCACATGAAGAGGAAGTTGCACGTGAAGCGCACCGGCTCCTTGCGCTCGCCGCGCTCCGCCTCGACCGTCCACCGCGCCTCGTCCGACGACCACGCTGCCCGCCGCACGCGGTGGCCGAAGCGGATGTTCCGATCGATGCCGTTCTCCTTCGCGGCCTCGCGCAGGTACGCGATGATCGACGGCCCGTCGGCGATGGCCTTGGGATTCGTCCACGGCTTGAACGAGTATCCCAGCGTGTACATGTCCGAGTCCGAGCGGATGCCGGGATAGCGGAAGAGGTCCCAGGTCCCGCCAATGTCGTCGCGCGCTTCGAGGATCGTGTACGTGCGATCGGGGCAGCTCCTCTGGAGGTGGTACGCGGCGCAGATCCCTGAGATGCCGGCGCCGACGACGAGAACGTCGAAGGGTTGATTCGTCATCGGGCTGCCCTCCCGGGCTTCCTTATATGTGGTGGCGGGGCCAAGCCACCCGCATCCGTCACGTTCCCGCCGTGGCGCTGGCGACGTCGCGGTCGAGGAGCTCGAGCGTTCCCACGAGGTCGCGATAGAGCAGCAGCCGCGCGCGCAGGTGCTCCGCCTGCTCGGCGGTGCCGGTCGCGGCGGTCGCCCCGGCCTGCTCGGCGTGCGCCAGCAGGGTCACGAGGTCGGGTGGGTCGGGCGTGGGTTTTCCCTCGACGCGCGCGGCGGCCCACAGGAGCATGTCGGCGATGCCGGCGGCGAGCTCGCGACGGCCGGCGCGCGAGGGCCCGCTCCGATCGCCCAGGTCGACGTTCAGGCGGTGGCGGACGAGGTCGAGCAGCACGAGGAACACCGCCTGCGCGTCGCGCACGAGCCCGAGGATCGTGTCGCGGGCAGCGACCATCTCGGGGCGGCCGCCGCCGGCTTCGAACTGCGCCTCGTCGTGCAGGCGCATGGTCGTCGCCAGACCCTGGTAGACGGTCCACCGGTGGCCGCGATTCGGTGCGACTTCGACCGAGGGTGCGACGACGCCGACGCGCGCCAGCGCGGCCAGCGAGCGGAGCGTCCGCGCCATCGACTCGCGCATCTGGACGCTCGCGAGCGCGGGCCCGAGCGCGCGGTAGACGAAGCCCGCGACCAGGATGCCGATCAGCACGCCGAGCACGCGATCGCGAGCCGGCGTCAGCGTCGTGATCGGCCCGGCCGCGTCGACGACGCAGATGCCGAACGCGAGACCGGTCTGCACGCCGGCGTAGCCGATGCGCGCGCTGCCGCTCATGATCCAGCCGGCGATCGCGCTGCCGATGGCGACCACCACGAGCAGCCCCACGAGGCCTTCGAGGTTCGGCATGGCCACCACGATCGCGATCATGCCGAGCACGCCGCCGAGGATGGCGCCGACGAGGCGGAGAATCTCCTTCTGGACGATGGCGCCGAAGCTCGACTGCGCCACGACGAGGCACGTCCAGATGCTCGTCTCGATGCCGGGCCAGACGAGGGCGTTGGTGAGCACGTAGCAGATGGACGCTGCGAGCCCGCCCTTCAGCGCGAAGGCGAGGTCGGCGTGATTCAAGGGCGAGAAGGCCGGCGTGAAGAAGCTCGCGGGGCCGGGTGTGTCGAGCGGCGAGCGCGGCAGCGCCGCCGCCGCATGGTGTCCGGCCTCGCCCAGCCCGCCCGCGGCCGCGACGATGTCGTGCAGCGCCCGCTCCATCTCGCGCACAGCGGGCAGGAGATGCGTCGCGCCCGTTCCGGCCGTCGCGGCGTCGGTCCACGTGCCGGTGGCGACGGCGCCGGGTGGTGCGCGGTGAACGAGGGCGTCGCGGATCTGCTCGCACCTCGCGAGCAGCTCGCGCAGCCGCGGCGCGAGCGGAAGGGTGGACGTGCCCTCGGTGCTCGCGGCCCGTTCGAGCGCGAGCGATCCGGTCAGCAGATGCTCGACGGCCTCGATGAGCGTCAGCTGCTCGATGTGGCGGAGGCGCAGCGCCGGATGACTCGCCTCGGCGTTCGCGAGCAGGTCCAGGTGCTGCACGAGGCCGCTCTGGATGAGCGCCGTGGGCTCCGGCGCCAGGGCCTGCGGCGTGCCGTCGAGGCAACGACGGATCCCTCGGACCGCGGCGTCCACTCGCGCCGTTAGCTCGTCGAGCAGGGCCTCCTCGGGGTCGTCGGGCCACAGGACGAGCTGCGCGATGGTGCCGATCGTTACGCCGATGCAGATGAGGACGATGCGCCAGAGCCCGACTGCGACCGCGGCATTCGGATCGGAATTGCCCGCGGCCGCGACGACGATCAGGGCCGTGAAGGCGCCGAGGAGCCCGACGTACGGCGCCGTCGTGGTCCGGGAGAGGAACAGACCCGCGATCGCGATCACGCCGAGCAGCGGCGCGCGGATCCACGGCTGGTCCGCGAACACGGTCGCCACGACGATGCCCACGACACCGCCGCCGAACGTCCCGATCAGGCGTTGAACCCCCTTGGTGAGCGACGCGCCGGCATTCGGCTGGCTCACCGTGAAGATGGTGATGATGGCCCAGTGGCCGTGGGGAATGTGGAAGGCCATCACGACCGCCGTCGCGACCACGCACGCGACGACGATGCGCGACGTCGCCCGACCGCGGCCCGGTGTCGGTGCCAGCTCGGCGGCGACGAGCGCTTCGAAGTTCGACGTTGCGCTCGCCACGGCCTAGCGCGGCGCGGGCGCGCCGCTCTCGTCGACTGCGATCTCGCCGCCGCGGATCGTCACGACGGCCGTGGCGCCCATGCGATAGGGACGCTGCGGATCGCCCGGCTCGAGCCTGACGCGGACCGGAAACCGCTGCGCGAGGCGCACCCAGTCGAGCGTGGCCGACACGTCCGGCAGCACGCCCACCGTCGCGCCGTCCTTCGGATGAACGGCCCAGCCGATGCCCTGGACGACGCCGCGGAAGCGGCGCCCCGGGTAGGCGAGCAGGTAGACCTCGGCCGCCATGCCCGGACGGATCCTGCTCATGTAGGTCTCGCGGAAGTTCGCCATCACCCACCAGGCGCGGTCGTCGATGAGCGCGAACACCTGCTGCCCCTCGCGCGCGTACTCGCCGACGGCGATGTTGAGGTTGGTGATCCAGGCGTCGAACGGCGCCGTCACGCGGCAGTACTCCACGTCGAGCTCGGCGCTGCGCACGGCGGCCCGCGCGGCTTCGATCCGCGCGTTCAGGTCCCCGACCTGGGCGAGCAGGTTCTCGGCGCGCGAGCGCTCCTTGGCGGCGTTCTCGCGCGCGGCGGTGGCGGCGCGCAGCTTCGTGCGGGCGTCCTCGACGCGATCCTGGGTGACGAACCCGCGGCCGAGCAGGGGCTCGACCCGGCGCAGGTAGTCGGCCGCGTACCCCTCTTCGGCCGTGCGGCGATTGAGCTCCGCCTCGGCGGCGCCGATGGCGTCGCGTTGCGCGGCGAGGTCGGCCTCGGCGAGGGCGAGGGCGGCGCGGCTCGCTTCGAGCCGGGCCGCGTACGGGCGCGCGTCGATCGCGAAGAGGAGGTCGCCCTCGCGGACCCGCTGGTTGTCGACGACCGGCAGCTCGACGATCGGGCCGCTCACGTGCGGCGCGATGCCGACGACGTTGGCCCGCACCGCGGCGTCGTCGGTCCGCGGGTGGCGGTAGGTGAGCATCCAGACCCACAGGCTCGTGACCATCGCCCCGAGGACGATGCCGGCGCCGAGCATCCGGCCGAAGCGTGGTCGGTCGCGATCGTCCATCGTCTCAGGTCGAGAAGAATACGAGCCACGTGAGCATGGTGAACAGGACCGCCAGGCTCGGGTAGACGACGAGGAGCGGCCCCAGGTGCGGCTCGAGCCCGCCGCGCACGAAGAGCGGTCGCACGAGCGCCGCGAGCGCGATGCCCGCCATCATGCAGACGACCCAGGCGGGGAAGAACGAGCCGAAGACGTTGATGACCGGGTCGCAGCCCGCGGCGAGCACTGCCGTCGCGATCGTGACGCCGAGGCGCGCGCGCTGCATCGCGCGCACCGTACAATTCCGCGCCGGCACGGGAAAGCGGATCACGGCGCGCCACTCGCGGAGACGGTCTCGCCTGCGGCGAAGGCGAGGGCGGCCGACGACGTGAGCACGTCCGCGCGGCTCTCGATGTGCGTCATCCGCGCGCGGGCGAGGTCGCGCTCGGCCGCGAGCAGATCGAGGAACGAGCCCAGCCCGGCGCGGTAGGACTCGAGGGTGGCCGCGTACGCGTCCTCGGACGCGCGCAGCAGGGCGGTCGCGAACTCGAGCTTCCCGAGAGCGGTCTTCACGTCGGCGTACGCCTGCCACACCTGCCGCAGGAGGCTCAGCTCGAGCGCGGCGAGATCGGCGCGTGCGACCTCGGCGCCGGCCTCCGCCTCGCGCAGCGTGTTCTCGCGGGCGAGACCGTCGAAGAGCGTCCACTCAAGACCCAGGAACGCGCCGTACGTGGGCTCCTCGTCGGTGTGCGACGCGAAGGGCGGCCCGGCACGATAGTCGCGCAGCGCGCCGCCCACGGAGCCCGTGACGCCGAGCCGCGGCAGGAAGTCGGCGCGGGCCCGCCGGATCTCGGCCTCGCGCGCGCGCAGGGTCGCGAGCCGCGCCGCGAGGTCGGGTCGTCGCGCGAGCGCGCCGTCGATCACGCGCTCGACGGTCTCGGGCAACCCGGTCGGGAGCGGCTGCGAGGCGAGGTCGGCCGTGCGCAGGCGCACCGTCGGGGAGATGCCGAGGCTCTCGGCCAGGGCGGCGTGGGTGTTCTCGACCGCGCCCTTGGCGTCCTGCAGCTCGAAGGCCGCCCGGGCCTTCTCCTGCCGCGCGAGGAGCACCTCGGGCTCGGTGGCGAGGCCGCTCGCGCGACGCGCCTCGCTCGCGTCGAGGAGGGCGGCCGCGGAGGCGAGCGTCGCCTCGGCCGCCGTTACTTTGGCCCGGCTCGCGTCGAAGCGATAGAACCGCTCGGCGACCGCGAACGCCACCTCCTGGCTGCGGCGGTTGAAGCCGAAGTTCGACGCCAGCAGCTCCTGGCGGGCACGCTCGCTGTCCGCGCGGCGGCGGCCGAAGTCGACCAGGAGCCAGGCGAGGTCGACGCTCGGCAGGAGCGACGAGCCGCGGATGACCTCGGTCCCGGTCCGCGTCGCGTTCACCACCTGCGACCAGCCGCCGCGCGCCGCGAGCGCGAGGGTGGGAAGATACGCGCTCTCGGTCCGACCCAGACGCGCCGCGGCCGCGCGAGCCTGCTCCCAGGCGCGCCGCGTGTCGGGGTTGGACCGCTCGGCGAGATCGATGAGCGCGGGGAGATCGTAGACGCGCGCGGCGTCTTCGCTCGCGACGCCGAGGCCGAGCGCCTGCTGGGCCGGCGGCATGTAGCGCTCGAGCGGCTCGGGCGGCGTCCACTCGCTCGACGCGCTCGCCGGCGCCTGCGCGTCGGGATTCCACGCCGCCGACTCTTGGAGGGTCGAGCACGCCGAAGCGAGGATCAGGATGCCCGCGATCGGCGCGGCCAGCCGCGATGCGCGCTCGAACGAGCGATCCGTTGGGGAGACGCCGCCACGCACCGCGGGCGCTTCGTACTGCGCCGTCGCGTCGCGTTGCAACTACCCGGTGGGACGGAGGCGTCCGGCGGCGGGCGGGGTTGTTCTCCGCCCCGAGGGGCAGATAGACAGCAACCCGGCTCCATGAGCTTCCTCGACGTCGTCCGGCGCGTGCGTGTCCATCTCCAGGAGCAGGGACGCGTCTCGTTGCGCGCGCTGCGGCGCGAGTTCGACCTCGACGACGCCGCCTTGGGCGAGCTGGTGGACGAGCTGGTCGAGGTCCAGCGCGTGGCCGTGCGCGAGGGGACGACCGTCCTCGTCCACGTCGGCGAGCCGCCTCGTCCCGCGTCGCCTCCGCCGCATCTCGCCGACAAGATCCGGCAGGCGAAGCCCGCCGTCGAAGGCGAGCGCAAGCAGGTGACGGTGCTCTTCGCCGACGTGAAGGGTTCCATGGAGCTGGCCGAGCAGCTCGATCCCGAGGCGTGGAGCGCCATCATGCAGCGGTTTTTCGCGATCCTCGCCGAGGGGGTCGCACGCTTCGAGGGGTTCGTCGACAAGTTCACGGGCGACGGGATCATGGCGCTCTTCGGGGCGCCGATCGCGCACGAGGACCACGCTCAGCGTGCGTGCTGGGCGGCCCTGCACCTGCGGGACGAGATAGCCCGCTACGCTACGGAGGTGAAGCGCGAGCACGGGATCGGCTTCTCCACGCGCATGGGCATCAACTCGGGCGAGGTCGTGCTCGGCACCATCGGCGACGACCTGCGCATGAGCTACACCGCGCAGGGGCACACGGTCGGGCTGGCGCAGCGGATGGAGGCGCTGGCCTCGGCCGAGACCTGCTACGTGAGCGCGGCGACGGCCGCGCTGGTCGGCGGCTATCTGCAGCTCGAGGACCTCGGCGACTTCCGCGTGAAAGGTGCCAGCGAGCCGGTGCGGGTCCATCGCCTGGTCGGCGCCGGAACGGCGACCACGCGGCTCGACGTCTCGCGCGCGCGCGGCCTCACGCGCTTCGTCGGTCGCGACGCGGACATGGCGACGCTCGAAGCCGCGCTGGCGCAGGCGCAGGCCGGGCACGGGCAGGTGGTCGGCATCGTCGCGGCGGCGGGCACCGGCAAGAGCCGGCTGTGCTGGGAGTTCGCCGAGCGGTGCCGGGCGCGTGGCATCACGGTGAACGAGGGGCACGCGCTCGCGCACGGGAAGAACATTCCGTACCTCCCGATGTTGCAGCTCTTTCGCGCCTACTACGGGATCACCGACCGCGACGACGATGCGACGGTGCGCGACAAGATCGCCGGCCGCCTCCTGCTGCTCGACGAAGGATTCCGCGACGTCTTGCCGGTCGTGTTCGAGTTCTTTCGCGTGCCCGATCCGGAGCGGCCGGTGCCGCGCATGGACCCCGAGGCCAAGCAGCGCCAGCTCTTCGCCGTCATCCGCCGCGTCATCCAGGACCGGCGGGTCGGCGCCGATCGCGTCTTCGCCCTGATCGAGGACCTCCACTGGCTCGATCCCGCGAGCGAGGCGTTGCTCGCGCAATGGATCGACGCCATCGGGGGATCGTCGGGCCTCCTCCTCGTGAACTTCCGCCCCGAGTATCACGCCGAGTGGATGCAGAGATCGTACTACCGGCAGGTGCCGCTCGCGCCGCTCGGGAGCGACGCCATCCGCGCGTTGCTCGCCGATCTGCTCGGCAGCGACCCGAGCGTCCGGGGATTGGCCGACGACATCCACGCCCGCACCGGCGGGAACCCGTTCTTCATCGAGGAGGTCGTGCAGAGCCTGATCGAGTCGGAGAGCCTGCAAGGCAGCCGTGGCAGCTATCGCCTAGTGACGCCGGTCGAGCGCATCGACGTGCCGCCGTCCGTGCGAGCGCTGCTCGCGGCGCGCATCGACCGCCTGTCCGAGGCCGAGAAGCGGGTGCTCCAGACGGCGGCCGTCATCGGGAAGGAGTTCGCCGAGCCGGTCCTGCGCAAGGTGCTGGCCGCGACCGGGCGGACGGATGGAGACGTCGGCGGCGCGCTGGCTGCGCTCACGGCCCGCGAGTTCCTCTACGAGACGGCGCTCTACCCGGTGGCGGAGTACGCGTTCAAGCATCCGCTGACCCAGGAGGTGGCGCTCGGCTCCCAGCTCCAGGAACGCCGGCGGCAGATCCATGCGGCGGTCGCGGCGGCGATCGAAGCGACGCACGGCGCGAAGCTCGAGGAGCAGGCCGCACTCCTCGCGCACCACTGCGCCGAAGCGGGCGCGCCGCTGGCGGCGGCACGATGGCACGCCCGCGCCGGGCGCTTCATCGGGAGGAGCGACTTCGCGGAAGCCACGCGACACTGGCAGCGGGCCCGCGAACTACTCCGCGCGGTGGCGGACGATCCCGAGTCGCCCGCGCTCGGCGTCAACGCCTGCTTCCAGATCCTGGCGATCGGCCTCCGCCTGCAGATCCCGCCGGACGAGGCGCACCGGGTCTTCGAGGAGGGGCTCGCGTGGGCCGTCCGCACGGGCGATCCGTTTCACACGGGCCGATTCCACCAGGCGATGGCGGTCCTCGAAGCCGGCAACGCCCGGCTGGACGCCGCGATCGCCCACGCGTCGGAATGGGAGCGGGTTGCGCGCACGGTCGCCGACGACGACCGCCGCGCGATGGCGCTCTGGCCCTCGCTGGAGCCGCTCTACGTTCGGGGGGACCTCGCGGCGGCGCGCGCCAACGCCCGCGAGCAGCTCGGCTGGACGCGCGACCATCCGGACTGGGGTCTGCGCGACTGGGCCATGAGCGCCCACGCCGGCGCGCTGTGGGTGCTCGGTCGCATCGAGGCGTACGACGGCTCGTTCGATCGCGCCCGCGACTACTACGAGCGCGGGATCCAGGTCGCGCGCGGCGTGGGAGACGTCGAGATGGAGGCCGGCTGCAGCGGCGCCCTCTGCAACCTGGGCTTCCTCGCGGGGGAACCCGACCTGGGTCGAACGGCCGGGCAGCGCGCCGTCGCTCTCTGCGAGCGCATCGGGGGATTCGCGCGCGTCGGCGCGTACACGGCGCTCGGTACGCAGCTCCTCCTGGACGGGCAGGTGGAGCGCGCGGTCGAGACGCTGGAGTTCGCCTTGTCGGCCTGCGGTACGGGGAACAAGCAGCTCGACCAGAGCATCCGCTATCGCCTCGCGCAGGCGTGCCTCGGGGCCGGGGATGCTTCGCGCGCTCGCGCGCTCGCGGAGGCGGCGCTTTCGCAGAGCCTCGAGATCGGCGCGCGCGTCGACGCCGTCGAGGCCGCGCTCGTCCTGTCGGCGGCCCTGCGCGCCGAGGTCGGGCCGGGCGCGGCAGCGCGGATCGAGGAGCTTCTGGCGCGCGCCGAACGGTCGATCGCCGAGACGGGCGCCCGGAGCCTCATCGCGTTCGTACTGGCCGAGCGCGCTGCACTGGCGGAGCTGCGAGGCGACGTCGCGGAGCGGATGGAGTACCTGCGCCGTGCCCACGCGTCGTTCACGCGGATGCGAGCCACCGGCCGCGCCCGCGACGTCGCGGCCGCCCTCGAGCGCGGGACCGCGAATCCCACGACTGGAGGTGTGACATGGCCGAGCTGAGACACGTGCCCGCGACCGCGCCGGTCGAGGAGGTGGTGCGCATTCTGCGCGAGGACGGCGGTGTCATCGTCGACGACCTCATCGACGCGCCGACGGTCGCCGCCGTCAACGCCGAGATCGACGGGTGGGTCGCGCACGCCGATCCGGCGATGCGGCACCTCAACCCGGCGATCCAGATCTTCTTCGGCGATCGCACCAAGCACGTCGGCGGCATCGCCGGAAAGTCGCGGACGTTCGCGACACGCGTGATGATCCATCCGCTCTTCCTGGGCATCTGCGACGCCGTCCTCGGCCCGTCGTGCGCGACCTACCAGCTGAACCTCGCGCATCTGATCGCGCGCGGGCCCGGGGCCGATCATCAGCTCCTGCACCGCGACGAGCTGGTGTGGAACCTGGTGCCGCGGCCGCATCCGGAGCTGCAGCTCGCCTCGATCGTCGCGCTGGTCGACTTCGACGCATCGAACGGCGCGACGCGCGTGGCGCCCGGCAGCCACCGCTGGGACCACGATCGCCATCCCGAGCCGCACGAGATCGCGGACGCGACGATGCGTGCCGGCTCGGCCGTCGTCTACCTGGGGTCGACGATCCACGGCGGGGGCGCCAACTCGACCGCGGACCGGTGGCGGCGCGGGGTCCACATGAGCTACACGCTCGGGTGGCTCCGCACCGAGGAGAACAACTACCTCGCGGTGCCGCCGGCGATCGCGCGCACGCTCCCGCGGCGCTGCCAGGAGGTCCTGGGCTACGCCGTGCACGACGCGCTGGCGATGAACGGCGGCTACCTCGGCATGGTGTCGCTGCGCGATCCGCTGGAGCTGCTCGACGAGGGCCGGTTGGGCGAGGAGTCGCCCTGAGCGCCGCGCGACGAATCCGGTCGATCGCTAGGCGCTCGCGGCGAGCGTGGCCAGCTCCGTTGCGATGGCGTCGGCCTGCGCGCGCAGCCCCGTGCGAAGCGACTCGGGCAGCGTCCGCTGGGCGAGGCGCGAGCCCAACTGATGGCTCGCGCGACGAAGAAGGGCGCCGGCCTTTCGGAGCCGCGCCTTGCGCTTGCGGCCGCTCAGCGCCTCGGCCCCGTCGAGCCGCGCCGCCGCGCGGGTGAGCGTCTTGGTGACCCGGGTCTTGAGCCGCCCCTCGGGTGCGCCGTCCCCGAGCGCCGTCGACAGCACGCCGATGCGGCATCGCGCGCCGGCGATGGACGGCACGGCCTCGCAGCCGCCGGGCACGAGCGTCGTCGTGGTGGTCGTCGACTCCACGAGCAGAATGCGCGCGACCAGGCCGCTCGCCACCGACCCGGTACTGGTGCCGCCGGCGACGACCAAGGAATTGCCATCCGGCGCGATGACGCCGCTCGACAACGACACACGATCTCCCATGTCGATCCGGACGACGCCGCTGGCGCCGAAGCTCGGGTCGAGGTTGCCGTCGACGTCGAGGCGCAGCACGACGGCTTCGTTCTGGTCGACGGCGTTCGACGAGGAGCCCACGAGGATCACCTTGCCGTCCGCCTGGACGGCCACGTCGTTCGCGGCCGAGCTCGAGTATTGGTCGGTGCCGAGCGAGGTCTGGATGTGCCGCGTTCCCGCCGTGCCGAAGGTCGCGTCGACGTTGCCGGCGACGGTGATCCTCGTCACCGAGAAGGCGAACCGATCGTCGCTGTCGTCGGCACGTCCGGCGAGATAGATCTCGCCGCTCGGGCCGACCGCGACCCCGCTGCCCTGCGAGTCGCTTCCGCCGGTGTCGGCGACCTGCTTGCGGACGAAGCCGGCCCCGCCGGCGAATCCGGTATCTAGGAGCCCGCCGCTCGTGAGGCGCACGAGCAGGATCTGCTGGCGGCCCGTGGCGTCGAGCGTGGTCCCGGCCACGAGGATGCCGTTCGGTGTGACCAGGGGCTGCGACCCGTAGGATCCCGTGTCGGTCGTCTGCGAGAACGAGCCCACGAACGCGCCGGGCTGCGTCCCGAAGCTCGTGAGGGGCTGGCCTTGGGGTGTGACGGCCACCACGGCGAACATGCGGTTCGCGCCGGTGGCAGGCGTCGTCTCGATGGTGCAGGCGACGTACGACGTGCCGTCGGCGGCGAACCCGGCGCCCTCGCCGAACGTCTCGGCCGGCGCCGAGCCGGCCGGCTGCGGTCGCACGCTCCCGCCGTTGCCGAAGCCGATGTCGACGCCGCCGCCGGCGTCGAACGCGCCTGCGAAGGGCGCGCGGCGGTCGTCGGACCCGCTCGCGTACCCGCCGACGAGCCAACCCGCGCCGGCCGGCCGGGGTCCGATGCTGAAGGCCACGGAGTACGGCTGGTTCGTACCGGAGCCGAGGCCCATCTGGGCGATCCGAGATCCACCGTCGCCGAACGTCGCGTCCACCGTGCCGTCGCCGAGCAGGCGGGCGATCAGGACGGCCGTATGCGCGGTCGCGTCCGTCGTGTTCCCCGCCACCATGATGCGGCCTTGCGCGTCGAAGACGACGCTCGTGAGGCCGCTACTGCGCGGCACGGTCTTGGCGACGTCGAGCAGGACCGGGTTGCCGCCGTTGAACGAGGGATCGAACGCACCCGGCGGCGCGGCGAGCACCGCGGTCGCTGACAGGCACGCGAGGGCGAGGGGACCGAGGGCGCGCATATGCGCGCATTGCCGGATGCTCTCGCGCGACGCAACCGAAGCCGCGTCGCGCGGCGTCGTGGTATGGGTGGACTCGAAGGAGACCCCCCAATGCTGCGATCGTTCGTCATGGCGCTCACGTTCCTGTCCGCCGCCGCCGCCGTCGGCCAGGCGGCCGTCCTGTGCCAGAAGCGGTCGGGCGCGCTGTTCGCGCGCGAGTCGTGCAAGAAGCGTGAGACGGTCGTCGATCCGGCGAGCCTCGGGCTCGTCGGTCCGAAAGGCGACGCGGGACCCGCCGGCGAAGCGCGAGCCTTTGCCTGCTCGCAAACGTCGGTCGGCGGTTTGGTCGCGGAGCCGTGTGCTGGCCTTCCGAGCAAGAACGTCACGAGCATCGTCGCGAATCCCGTGCTCGTGGACGTGACCTGCTTCGTGCTCGACCCGTCGATCGACGCCAAGTCGGCCGTGATCCTGACGACGTTCCACGATCCGGGGTTCAACGACTCCGTCAACGTCATCCAGTCCGCGGTGGGAACCGACGATCAGGTCGGATGCCCGGCGAACTCGGTCGCCGTCCTGACCGGCCGCTACCGGCAGGACACGATGACGAACGGCATGGTCTTCGAGGCGGTCCGGCTGTCCGTGGCGATCGCCGTGATGTAACGGGGGCGGCCATGAGCGACGTGCGACCTTTCCGCATCGACGTCCCCGACGAGGAGCTCCTCGACTTGCAGCGCCGCCTGCGCGCGACGCGCTGGCCCGACGCCGAAACACCGGACGACTGGTCGCAGGGCATCCCGCTCGCCTACGTACAGGAGGTCTGTGCGTACTGGGCCGAGCGCTACGACTGGCGCGCGACCGAGGCGCGCCTCAATCGCCTTCCGCAGTTCGTGACGGCCATCGATGGCGTCGACATCCACGGCCTGCACGTGCGGAGCCCGCACGCGGGCGCGCTGCCGATCGTGATGACGCACGGCTGGCCGGGCTCCGTCGTCGAGTTCCTCGAGGTGATCGGTCCCCTCGCCGACCCGACGGCGCACGGCGGCCGTGCCGCGGACGCGTTCCACGTCGTCTGTCCGTCGCTTCCCGGCTACGGCTTCTCCGGCAAGCCGACGCGACCCGGATGGGGCGTCGAGAAGATCGCCGAGGCCTGGGACACGCTCATGGGGCGACTCGGCTACGCGCGCTGGGTCGCGCAGGGCGGCGACTGGGGAGCGGCCGTCACGACGGCGATCGGCATCCAGAACCGCGGCCGCTGCATCGGCATCCACCTGAACATGCCGAACGCCGGCGCGCCTGAAGGTCTCACGAATCCGACCGAGCGCGAGCGCCGCGCGCTCGACGGCTCGCGGCACTATCGCGAATGGGACGCCGGCTATTCGAAGCAGCAGTCGACACGGCCGCAGACGCTCGGCTACGGGCTCGTCGATTCACCGGCGGGCCAGGCCGCCTGGATTCTCGAGAAGTTCTGGTCGTGGACGGACTGCAACGGGCATCCCGAGAACGCCATCGCGCGCGACGCGCTCCTCGACAACGTGATGCTCTACTGGCTCACCCGCTCGGGCGCGTCCTCCGCCCGGCTCTACTGGGAGAGCTTCGGCAAGGAGTTCCAGGGCGGGCGCGATCGCACCGTCGCGCTGCCGGCCGGCTGCAGCATCTTCCCGAAGGAGATCGTGCCGGTGCCGCGGTCGTGGGCGGAGAAGCGCTACAGGAACATCGTGTACTGGAACGAGCTCGACCGCGGCGGCCACTTCGCCGCGTTCGAGCAGCCCGCGCTCTTCGTCGCGGAGCTGCGGGCCTGCTTTCGCCTCATGCGCTGAGCGCGGCGACGGCAGCGCGCCCGTGGCCACGCTGAAGGACTCCTCGACGCGCGAGATCCGTACGTCGCCGATCCGGAGCATCGCCATGGGCGGCCTATCGCACACCCCTGGCATCCGGCGCGACCATCGGGTAGGTGCGCGTGAACCGGATGAAGGCGATCCCGGAGCCGAAGGTCCGCCCGGTTCGGCATGGCGACGTGGCGCGAGCCGTCGGCGTCCAGGTGACGGCGTTCGCCGCCGATCCGATCATGCGCTGGCTCTGGCCCGAGCCGCGCGACTACCTCCGCCACTTCCCGGATCTGGTGCACGGCTTCGGCGGCGGCGCGTTCGGGAGCGGCGGGGCGCACGTGACCGACGCTTTCCTCGGCGGGACGCTGTGGCTGCCGCCCGGCGTGACGCCCGACGACGAGGCCCTGGAACGCCTCACCAACGAGACGATTGCGGAGCCGGCGCGATCCGAGGTGCTGTCGATCCTCGAGCAGATGGGCGCCGCGCATCCGAAGGGGCCGCACTGGCATCTCGCGTTCATCGGCGTCGATCCGGCGCATCAGGGGCAGGGCATCGGCGCCGCGCTCTTGCGGGCGACGCTCGCCCGCGTCGACGAGCAGCACCAGCCCGCCTATCTCGAGTCGTCGAACCCGGCGAACGTGTCGTTGTACCGGCGGCACGGGTTCGACGTGATCCGGGAGATCCGCGTGGGCGGATCGCCGCTGGTGACCCCGATGCTGCGCGCGGCGCGCTGAGCGGTCGCGGTCACGCTCTCGGGAGCGTCCGGTCGAGACTCCGGTACTGGATCGCCTCGGCGAGATGCGCGGGCGTGATCCGCTCTTCCCCCGCGAGGTCCGCGATCGTCCGCGCCACCCGGACGATTCGCGTGTAGGCGCGCGCCGAGAGCCCGAGCCGCTCGCTCGCCGCTTCGAGGAGCTGCCGCCCGCGCGCGTCGAGCGGCGCGACCCGCCGCAGCTCGCGGGGTGGAAGCTGCGCGTTGAGGCACGCGCCCCGCACCCGCTGTCGCGCTCGCCCGGCTTCGACCCGCGTGCGGATCGCCGCCGAGGGCTCGCCGCGCGCCTCGTCGTCGCCGAGCAGCCCCACCGGCACGCGCGGCACCTCGACATGCAGGTCGATCCGGTCGAGCAGCGGGCCCGACACGCGGCTGCGGTAGCGCGCGATCTGTGGTGGCGTGCAGCGACAGCGGTTCGAGGGATCGCCCAGCCATCCACAGTCACACGGGTTCATGGCGGCTACGAGCTGGAAGTCGGCGGGGAAGACGATGCTGCCGGCGCTTCGCGCGACCGTGATGCGGCGCGCCTCGAGCGGCTGCCGTAGCGGCTCCAGGGCGTTGCGACGGAACTCCGGCAGCTCGTCCATGAAGAGGACCCCGCGATGGGCGAGGGTGATCTCGCCGGGCCGGACGGGATGGCCGCCGCCGAGCAGCGCGGCGTCCGAGATGGACGAGTGGGGCGCGCGGAAGGGGCGCGCCGTCACGAGCGGCCCGTCGCCGAGGAGCCCCGCGACGCTGTGGACGGCGGTCACGTCGATCGCCTCGTCCAGGCGGAGGGGCGGCAGGATCGACGTCAGGCGGCGCGCGAGCATCGTCTTGCCCGACCCGGGCGGCCCGAGCAGCAGCACGTTGTGCGCGCCCGCCGCCGCCACCTCGAGCGCGCGCTTCGCGTGCGCCTGGCCGCGCACCTCGGCGAAATCGTCGGCGGCCACCGGTCGCTCGGCGAGGAGCGCGCCCGCGTCGACCGTCGCCGGCGCGGGCGACAGCTCGCCGCGGAAGACGGCGACGGCTTCGGCGAGCGTCGACACGCCGAGCACCGGCGGTCCTCCGGCGATCGCGGCCTCGGCTGCGTTCGCGCCCGGCACCACCATGCCGCGCAGCCCGGCCGCGCGCGCGGCGGTCGCGATCGGGAGCGCGCCACGGATGCCGTGGATGCGACCGTCCAGGCCGAGCTCGCCGAGGACGCACCAGCCGCCGAGATCGGGAAGCGGCGGCTTCCCTTCGGCGGCGAGCAGGGCGAGGGCGATCGGCAGATCGTAGGCGACGCCCTCCTTGCGCACGCCCGCGGGCGCCAGGTTCACCGTGATGCGCCGCTGGGGATAGTCGAAGCCCGAGTTCCGGAGGGCCGCCCGGATGCGATCGCGTCCCTCGCGCACCGCGCCGTCGGGGAGGCCGACGGTCGTCGTCTGCGGCAGGCCGGGCGCCACGTCCACCTCCACGTCGACCAGGATGGCGTCGATGCCGGAGAGGGCGCCGGAGCGGATGCGCGCGAGCATTCGGCCGGCCTGCCCGCGCCGCCGTCCCGCGACAATCCCTGCACCCGGACTATGCCGCCACGATCCGTCGCTCAGAACCCGAGCTCGTGCATGCGGCGCATGAAGCGCTGCGCGTCGGCGCCCTTGCCCATCGTCTGCAGCAAGGTGGCGTAGGTCGAGAGCCCGCGGGCGCGCCCGACCGGCCATTGCCACGAGTCGACGGGCGCGAGCAGCTTCTCCTCCGTGGCCTTGCGCTCGTCGGCAAACGCTTCCGACGCGCGGGCGACGAGGTCCCCGTGACCGGCTCGCACGAGCAGCACGGACGTCTCGTCGTAGTACACGAGCGACCAGCGGCCCTCGCGGACGAGATAGCGCAGGAGCGCCTGGTGGTTCGGCCACCAGTGGAAGAAGAGGACCGTCTGCACGTCGCGCCGGTCCATCTCGGCCTGCCAGGCGCTCGGATTCGCCACCTGCTGCATGTACGGGCCGAGGAAGTCGACGTCGTAGACCTCGGTGCGGCCATCGACGTACACGCCGCCGGGGATGGGCTCGGCCCAGGAGAGATAGCCGCCGTTCGTGAAGTCGTTGAAGAGCGGCCCGGGGAGCCCTTGCGCTTTCATGAACTCCGCCGCGCGGATCGGGAAGAGCACGTCGAGCACGCCGGTGCCGAACTCGTGCAGCTCGCCGTTCCATCGAAAGAAGCCGTTGGAGGCGACGAACCAGCCGGCCGCGAGCATGGCGGGCGCGACCACGACGGCGAGCGCGACTTCGAGTTGCTGCATCACCCGTGTCGCCGCCTGCGGTAGCCGCGTCGCCAGGAGGGCGAGGCAGGCGGCGACGCACGGCATGCCGCCGAGCGCGAAGAGCGCCATGTTGCGCCGCGCGAGCAGCGAGAGATAGGCGAGGCCCGCGAAGGCGGCGAGGTCGGCGAGGTCGACGTGCACGAGCGGCGCGCGCGGCTCCGGCGTCTCCTGGCGCGGGGGCGCGGACGGCATGCCCTTGCGCCGGCGCTCGGCGCGCCCCGCGCCCTTGCTGCCGCCCGCGGTCCCGCCGCCGCGCTGCAGCGCCGCCACGGCGAGCGCGGCGAGGACGACGGCGACGGAGAAGACGAACAGCACCTGGTACGCCGTGACCGAGAACGTGACGAAGTAGCCCTCCCACGGACGCCGCATCTCGCCGATGCCGCGGAACAGCGGATGGTCGCCGTTGATGCGCGACATGAGGACCAACGGGAACGTCGCTCCGGTCACGCCGAACGGTCCGAGCGCCGTCGCCGCGAACCCGGCGAGTCCCGTGACGAGCACCCTGCGGCGGACGGCGGGCGAGATCGGACGCCGCCACCCCGGCGGAAGGATCGGCAGGTCGGTCACCAGGCTCCCGACCATGTGGCAGGCGATGACGACGTCGCCGACGATGAAGAGCGAATGGCAGTTGGCCCACAGGCACATCACGGCGGGAAGGAGCCAGAGCCGCCGGCTCCCGTCGGTGCGGCCGGTGCCGTAGATCCAGAGCACGACCTGCAGGAGCGGAAACGAGACCATCTCCGGACGGATCGCGAAGCGCTCCTGCGACACCAGGATCGCCCACGCGCACAGGACGGTGGTGACGAGCGGCCCCACGTGACGCCGGACGTTCACGACGAGGAGCGCCGCGGCGAGGGTGTACGCGAGCGCCGAGACCACGACGAGGCCGCTCGGTCCGCCCACCTGGTAGAGGCCGTAGAGCACGACGTCGTAGAGCCACTGCACGTTGATCCAGGGGTGGTCGGGGACCGTCCATGAGAGCGGATCCGTCCACGGGACCGCCCGGTGCGTGACGATCCAGCGCCCGCCGGCGAGGTGCCACCAGGTGTCGGTGTTGTCGAGGCGCCGCAGGCCGAACACGAAGCCCAGGGCGATCGCGAGCCCGGGCAGGGCGAGGACCAGCCGGCGCATCACGCGCGGCACGGCGGACCGCCCGATACGGTCCCGGTGGCGCGGGCGAGGGTCGCGGGGGCCGGAAGGGCCATGGGCTCGCCGCCGCCTTCAAGCCGAGGTGGGCTGAACGGTCAAACGGGCCCCACGAACGGACGGGGCCCGGTGCGGTACGGCACGGCCACCGAAAATTCGCCTGGTGTCAGCTCCGTCCAGATGGTAGTTAGATGAAACGTGGGTCGGCTAGTAGGACAGCTTCGGGAGCCGAGGTGATCCATGTGGATCGGACTCGTGGGCATCGTCGTCTTCAGCGCGCTGCTCTGGCTCGCATCGAAGACGACTGATCGCAACGCCCGCTGAAGGAAAGCCGAGCGGTGCGGCCGACGACGCCGGGCGCACCGGGCAGCAGACGTCCTGCGCGGGTGCGTCCTGCGCACCCGCTGTGAAACGGCTCAGAACTCCTTGCAGGTGATGGACGTGTTGCCGGCCCGGCAGTCCTGGATGTGGCCGACGCGATCGATCCCGGGGCCGTAGGTGAGGGTCACCGTGATGGGGCTCTTGAACGGCGCGAGGACGGGCAGGCCCTTGAACTTGAGGACGTAGCGGACCGCGTTGGGCGTCGCCGGCACGGGCCGGAAGTCGCCGCTGAACAGCTTGTCCGCGCTCCGGCACTTCAAGCGGCCGTTGCTCGGGGTGAAAGCACAGTCGGTGACGGCCCACGTGTGCATGGCGTCGCCCTCCAGGCGGTCCTGCACGCGCGCGGTGATCGGGTTGTCGTGCGTGAAGGCGTCGGCCGTCGTGAGCGCCACGAAATGGCCCTTGGCGACGAAGCGGCCGGTGTCCTTGGTCGTGCTCGTGTCGCCGCGGAGCTTCAGGCGCGTCACCTTCAGCTCGCCGTCCTCGCTGTCGCAGATGTCCGGAATGCCGTCGCCGTCGACGTCGCTGGCGCTGGTCGCGACGCACACGCCGCCGATGCACTGGTCGCTCGTGCGGCACGGATCGCCGTCGTCGCAGACGGTGCCGTCGGGCTTGTTGGGATTCGAGCAGAGGCCGGTCTGCTGGTCACACACGCCCGCATCGTGACACTGATCGAGCGGCAGGCAGGTGATCTCGTTCGAGCCGACGCAGTGGCCCGTGGCGTCGCACGTGAACGTCTGATCGCACGCGTTGTTGCCCTGACACGACGAGCCGGGCGGCTCGATCGTGCACACCGGGGAGCAGCAGTCGCCCGGCTGGTTGTTCCCGTCGTCGCACTGCTCGCCGGGATCGAGATTGCCGTCGCCGCAGTGCTCCTCGACGACGATCGTCACCGGGCAGATCGCCTGCTGGTTGTTCGTGTCCGTCGCCGTGAAGCTGACGACGTAGCTGCCGGCGTCGGAGAGGAGCGGCGTCCACGAGAGGAGGCTCGACACCGGATTGCCGGTCGTGGGGAGGGGCGGCGTCATGGTCGCGCCGGCGGGGATGCCCACCGCGTTGAGCGTGACGATGTCGCCGGCGTCCGGATCCGAGGCCTGCACGGTGAAGCTGAACGGCACACCCGACTGGGCCGTGAGCGTCGCGTTGCACGTCGGCGTCGGCGGATGGTCGAAGACCGGTGGCTCGTTCACGTCGGGGACGAGCTGGATGAAGAAGTCGACCGCGACCTTGCCCTTGATGTTGTTCGAGGCGTCGCGCTCTTCGATCGTGACCTGCGTCGAGTAGAGCGTGTTGGTCGCGACCGGTCCGAGCGTCGCGCCGTTCGTGTTCCAGGTGTACACGCCGCTCATCGGGTCGATCGATGCGGCGTTCGTCGCCTGCGGCGGACCCGGTTGGACGAACGCGCCGGTGTCGGCTTCGGGCGCCGTCGAGAGACGGAACGTCAGGGTGTCACCGTCCGGGTCGGTCGCCGGGACGAGGAAGGTGCAGACCGCGTTCTGCGGGCAGATGACGATCGGGGGCAGCGCGGACACGGCCGAGCTGTTGCCCATGCCGACTTCGACCCGGGTCTCGACGCGGTAGTCGAGATCGGGGTTGTTGATGTGCGCGTTGGGGCCTTCGACGGGCGAGATCCGGCAGCAGTCCTCGATGCGCGCGATGTACACGCCCGGCACGCCGTACGTGTGGCGGATCGAGGTGTCGACGGCCGGCAGGCTCGCATTGTCGATCGCGAGACCGAACGCCCAGTTGTTCGTCGGGTCGACCGACGTCACGAGATAGAAGAGGCCGCCGCCGCCCGGCGAGCCGATGGTGGGCGATCCGTCACCGAAGTTGAGCCGCGTGTCGCCGATGTCCTCGCGGATGACGTCGCCGGGAAGGGGAAAGCCGTCGCCGCCGCTGCAGGCGATGACCGTGTTCGTATTCGGGTTGACGCAGGGGTTGAAGCTCGGCGAGTTGTCACGACGGAAGACGTTCTGGAGCGTGAAGTCGACCGTGTTTCCGCTCACGAGCTGCCAGGTGAGGAGGCCGTACCGGAAGTGCGTGGCGCCCGCCGGTGCGGCTACGAGCAGGGCGGCGAGGCCCGCGAACGCGATCAAGCGACGTGCGATCATGCTCCGTTCCTTCCGTTCAGAACGCTCGGCAGGCGATGCCCGTGATCTTGAGGACGCAGTCCGAGATCGTTCCCACGCGATCGATGCCCGAGTTCGTCTCCGTGACGGTGACCGTGACGGGGCCGTCGAAGGGGCCGACGAGGTTCAAGGCGCGTACCTTCACGACGACCGAAAAGGCAGACGGGATGCCGCGCAGCGGTTTCGCGACCAGGCTGATGTACTTCTTGCCGCCGCCGTAGCAGCGGGTCTTGCCGCTCACGGTCGTGCACTCGGAGGCGAGGAACGTCACCGTCACGTCGGTCGTGATCGCGTCCTGCACCCGGATCGCGACGCCGTTGGCGGCGTCGAAGACGTCGGTCGGCGGATTGGTGACGAAGAACCCCTGCATGCGCAGGACGCTGTTGTCGCCCTGGCCGCTCGAGTTCCGGCGCAGCCGGACCTTCGTCACGCTCAGCTCCTCGGCGCACACGGTGGTGGCGAGCGCCACGCCGAGCACGACCGCTGCGATGCCGCGGGTTCCCATGAGGCCTCCTAGAACTCCTTGCAGGTGAGCTTCGTGCTCTCGAGCCGGCAATCGACGACCACGCCCACCCGATCGATGTCGGCGTCCTGGGAGATCGTCGTGGTGACGGGGCCGCTGAAGGGTCCGGCCAGGCCGACGCGCTTGACGGTGGCCACGAAGCGATAGACCTGCGGCGTCGCCTTGAGCGGCTTGAACTGGGCCTTGAAACGACGGTCGGCGCTGATGCACAGCACCTTGCCGGACGGGACGGTGAGGCAGTCGCCGGCCGCCCACTGGTAGGTGGCGTCGAGGCCGAGCGCGTCCTGCACGCGGAGCCGCAGGCCGCTGGCCGCCGAGACCACGTCGGCGGGCGGGTTCACGAAGAAGTCGCCCTTGGCCTTCACGGTGCTGTTGTCGCTGGCGACGCTGGTGTCGCGCCGGAGCTGGAGGAGGATGACGTTCAACTCGGCGTCGGCGTCGTCGCACGCGTCGCCGATGGTGTCCCCGTCGATGTCCGACTGGCTCGGGTTCGAGACCGTGGGGCAGTTGTCGAGGGCGTCGCAGGTGCCGTCGCCGTCGGTGTCCTCCGGGCAGGCGAAGGCCGGCGTCACCGCCAAGGCGGCCGAGAGTGCGCACGCGACGAGAAACCTGTTCATAGGCATGACTCCTCCCGGGGCCCGCTGACCCAAAAGTCGTACAGAGGTCGCGGTCCGGGCGTCAAGGGAAATCGGCGGGGTTCCGGCCGCGCGCTGCGCGGCTGCACGGCAGGTGCGATAGCGAAGCGGATTCGCTCGACTGGCGGCGGTCCCGGCGTAGAGAATGGTCGCGTGTTGCCCACCTGCATCCGTCGGGCCCGCGTGCCCTCGGACGTCGCCGCCGTGACCATGGCGCGGCGCGAGGTCGACCCCCGCAGCGTCGGTGCTTCGGCGGACGGCGTGCAACGGGTCTGGGCGGCGGTCGAGCGGCTCTACCGCAGCGGCATCCATCCCGCCATGCAGCTATCCGTCCGGCGCCACGGCGGCGTCCTGATCGACCGCGCGATCGGCTTCGCTACCGGCAACGGCCCCGACGACGCGGTCGACACGCCGAAGATTCCGGCCACACCCGAGACGCCCTTCTGCTCGCTCTCGGCGTCGAAGGCCGTGACCGCGATGATCGTGCACCTGCTCGACGAGCGGAACCTGATCCGTCTCGACGATCCGGTGTGCGAGTACATCCCGGAATTCGCCGCGCGCCGGAAGCAATGGATCACGATCCGGCACGTGCTGGCGCATCGCGCCGGCATCCCGAACCTGCCGCCGGAGGTCATGCGGCTCGAGAACCTCGACGAGCTCGACGAGGTGATGGACATCCTCTGCGACGCCGCGCCGGTGTCGCGTGCGGGACGGCAGCTCGCGTACCACGCCGTCACGGGTGGCTTCATCCTGGGCGAGGTCGTGCATCGCGTGACCGGGCGATCGATCCGACAGGTGCTCGACGACGAGATCCGCCGTCCCCTCGGCCTGCGCTGGTTCTCGTACGGTGTCCCGCCCGCGGACGTGGCGAAGGTCGCGACGAACTACCTGACCGGCCCGCCGGTCCTGCCACCGTTCTCGTACCTCTTCGAGCGCGGCCTCGGGGTCGGCTTCCGCGAGGCGGTCGCGATGTCCAACGACCGCCGGTTCCTCACCGGGCTCGTGCCCTCGGCCAACGTCGTCGCGACCGCCGACGACTACGGGCGCTTCTACCAGCTCCTGCTCGACGGAGGCATCGAGAGTGGCGTACGGATCTTCGATCCCCGCACGGTCCGCCGGGCGACCGGGGAGCAGTCGTACCTGGAGATCGACTTCACGCTCGGGCTCCCGTTCCGCTACGGCATGGGGTTCATGCTGGGGGGCCAGTGGCTCTCGCTGTACGGGCCCGACACGTTGCGGTCGTTCGGCCACCTCGGGTTCACGAACATCGTCTGCTGGGCGGATCCCGAACGGCAGGTGGCCGCGGCCCTCATGACCAGCGGGAAGCCCTTCGTCTATCCGGAGATCTACCACCTCTTCGACATCGCGCGGCAGATCGGCCTCGCATGTCCCAAGGTCCCCGCAATGGCACTCCGGGCGCGGGCCGACCACTCGGCCGCCTGAGCCCGACAGGCCGAAAAGGGGCTGGACGCCCGCGGCGGGATCGCGGTATCCCCGGCGCAGAGGCCCGTATGGTTCCAACGGGACCGCTGCTCGCGCGCGACTTTGCGAGCACGATACTCGACATCGTGCCGGACACGCCGTGCTACGATGACAGCGTGGCGTGCGCGCTGCGCTCGCTGGTCGACTACCTCCTGCCGCTGAGCCTCGTCTTCGTGGGTGGAGTCGCGATCGGGCTGCTGCTCGCGGTTTCGGTTTCGGTGCTCTCGGCGCGGTTCGAACGCCGGCGTGGGCCGATCACGCCGCGTCGGCGGCGTCTCGTCTCGGGACCGATCCACACCGACGGCACGTGGGTTCGTCTGGTCGAGGACGAGCGGGGCCGGCGCACCGTCGAGGTGCTCGAAGGCGCCAACTGGCGGCCGAGCACCCGCGATCTGACGCACCTCCTGCTCGACGTCCCGGTGACGCGGACGCGCTGACGCGGCCCGCGCTTGCAAGTCTCGTCGCACCCGGCACTATCCTCGCCGTGGAGCGCGCGCGCCGATCCCTGGCGGCGACCTCGGATCGCCTCCCGAGCCTGAGCGCGCTCGTCCCCGTGCACGACGAGGAAGCGACGATCGCCGGCGTCGCCGGCGCGCTCTGCGACGTGCTGCCGTGGGTGGCCGACGCCTGGGAGGTGATCGTGGTCGACGACGGGAGCCGGGACCGGACCCCGCGCATCGCCGACCATCTCGCCGCGACGGTGTCCGGCGTGCGTGTCGTGCGCCACGCGGCCAACCGCGGATACGGCGCGGCGGTGCGCTCGGGTCTCGCGGCCGCGCGCTCCGAGTGGATGTTCCTCACCGACGGCGACGGCCAGTTCGATCCGGCGACGCTGCGCGACGTGTTCCCCGCGCTCGGCGACGCCGACGCGCTCATCGGCTTTCGCGAGCGGCGTGCGGATGCGCGGCATCGACGTGCGTTCACCACGGCCTGGAACACCCTCGTGCGCGCCGCGATCGGAGTGCGCGTGCGCGACGTCAATTGCGCCTTCAAGCTCGTGCGGCGTGCCCTCCTGGACGATCTCGACGCGCACGCGACGGGCGGGGCGATCTCGGCCGAGCTGCTGCGGCACCTGGCCCGCCGCGGCGCCCGCATCGTCGAGGTGCCCGTGCCGCACTTTGCGCGCCGTGCGGGGCGCGCGTCCGGCGGGAGCCCGCGCGTGGCGCTCCGGGCCTTTGCCGAGCTGGCCGCGCTGTGGTGGAGACAGGGGTGATGACGGCGCGACCGAAGGCGATCGACTGCTGGCTCAACCCGTCGTTCCGGGCGACCGACTATCGCCCCGACTTCCTCGTGCGTGTCGCCCGCGACTACTTCCATCGCGAGAAGGAGATGTTCGAGGTGACGCCGCTCGAGGAGCTCCTCCGGCAGATGGACGCCTCGGGAGTCGAGCGTGCGATCCTGACCATCGACCCCCACGATCCGGCACCCTACTACGAGGTCCGCAAGGCCTTCCCCGACCGGTTCATCCTGTCGGCCATGCTGGATCCCATGGGCGGCATGCAGACGATCCGCGTGCTCGAACGGGCGGTGACGCAGTTCGACGTGCGCCTGGCGCGCGTGACGCCGTTCCTCGTGAACCGGCCGCCGAACGACAAGGTCTACTATCCGATCTACGTGAAGTGCATCGAGCTGGGCGTGCCGATCTCGATCAACACGGGGATCCCCGGTCCGCCCATGCCGGCCGAGCCGCAGCGGCCCCTGTACCTGGACGAGGTGTGCCTCTTCTATCCCGAGCTGACGATCGTGATGGCCCACGGCGCCGACCCGTGGTGGGGGGAAGCGATCCGGCTCATGCTCAAGTATCCGAACCTCTACATGATGACGTCGGCGTACGCGCCGAAGTACCTGCCGCCCGAGCTGATCCAGTTCATGAATACGCGCGGGCAGGGGAAGATCCTGTTCGCGTCCGATCACCCGGTGCTGTCGTTCGAGCGCTGCCTCGCCGAGGCGGCCGGGCTGCCGCTGCGCGACGGCGTCCTCGAGAAGTACCTGCGCACGAACGCCCTGTCGGTCTTCCGCTTCGACTAGCGCCGCCGAACGCACCGCGCAGCGCAATCGACGGGACATTTTGTTCGTCGACGGAGCCGTGCCGGCGTGCAACGATGGCAGGCAAGTTGCAACGACCAGGTGCGTGTAGTAGCCCGCGTCGCTCCGCGATGACCGGCCCTGTCAGGACCGCCGCCCCTGCCGACGCATGGCTGGGGCTCGCCCTGGTTCCCGGCCTCCCACCGCGGCAAGCCATTGATCTGGCTGCGCTTCTGGGTGGCTCGGAGCGTGTGGTGGAGGCATCGGCGGCGGTGCTCCGGGGTGCTGGAATCGCGGCCGAGGTCGCCTCGGAGATCGGCCGGGCGGGGGCTCTCGCGAGCGCCGAGCGGGCTGCCCTCGATCGGATCGGGGCCGCCGCCATCACGTGGGACGACGACCGCTATCCCGCGCGGCTGCGCCCGATCGCCGACCCTCCGCTGGCGTTGATGGTGCGCGGATCGATCGAGGCCATCGACGATCCGGCGGTTGCGATCGTGGGTGCGCGGAGGGCGGGCGAGTACGGACGTCGGGTCGCCGACGACCTCGCGCGCGGCCTCGCGCAGGCGGGAATCACGGTCGTGAGCGGTCTTGCCACCGGCGTCGACGCGGCCGCGCACCGCGGAGCGCTCGCCGCAGGAGGCCGGACGATCGCGGTCATGGCGACCGGAATCGATCGCGTCTACCCCACCTGGAACCGGGGTCTGGGCGACCAGATCGCGGGCCGGGGAGCGCTCGTCACCGAGTTCCCATGGGGCACCCCGCCCCTGCATTTTCATTTCCCTCGGAGGAACCGTATCATCAGCGGGGTTTCGGTGGGGACGGTGGTGGTGGAGGCAGCGGAACGTAGCGGCTCGCTCATCACGGCGCACTACGCGCTGGAGCAGGGGCGCGAGGTGTTCGCGGTGCCCGGGCCGGTGGGCGTGCCCCAGCACGCTGGCTGCCACCGTCTGATCCAGCAGGGTGCCAAGCTCGTGACGTCGGTCGAGGACGTGCTCACCGAGATCGCGCCGGCGCTGGTCGGCCGGGTGAGGGCGGCTCGCGCGGCGATCGCCGCGGCATCGGTCACGGCAGCGGAGCAGCGCCTCCTCGGCGCGATCGGCGACGGCGCCGCGCACGTCGACGACGTCGTCGCGCGGGCCGGGGTCGATGCCGGCGCGGCGCTCGAGACGCTGCTCGCGCTCGAACTGCGCGGCCTCGTCGAGCAGCGCCCGGGCATGCGGTTCGTCCGGAGGCAGGTGGCCTAGTGGCGAAGCACCTCGTCATCGTCGAGTCGCCGGCCAAGGCGAAGACGCTCTCCAAGTACCTGGGCCGCGACTACCAGGTGAAGGCGTCGATCGGCCACGTGATGGACCTGCCGAAGTCGAAGCTCGGGGTCGACATCGAGAACGACTTCGCCGCCGAGTACCACGTCATCCAGGGCAAGGCACAGGTCCTCGCCGACATCAAGAAGGCGGCCAAGGACAAGGACAACGTCTACCTCGCCTCCGACCCCGATCGCGAGGGCGAGGCCATCGCGTGGCACATCGCCGAGAAGCTCGGCTACCCGAAGAAGAAGAACGTCCGCCGCGTCCTCTTCAACGAGATCACGAAGAAGGCCGTGCAGGCGGCGATCAAGGAACCGCGCGATCTCGACAAGCACCTCTTCGACGCGCAGCAGGCCCGGCGCGTGCTCGATCGGCTGGTCGGCTACAAGCTCTCGCCGCTGCTCTGGAACAAGGTGCGGCGCGGGCTCTCGGCCGGGCGCGTGCAATCGGTCGCCGTGCGCATCATCTGCGAGCGCGAGCGCGAGATCCTCGCCTTCGTTCCCGAGGAGTACTGGACGGTCGAGGCGCGGGTCGAGGGCCAGCAGCCGCCGCCGTTCACGGCGCGCCTCGCCGAGATCGACGGCCAGAAGCTCGACCACAAGCAGCTCCGCCTCGACACCAAGACCCGCGTCGACGAGGTCCTCGCGGGCCTGCCGGGCGCCACCTGGACCGTCACCAACGTCGAGAAGAAGGAGCGACGCCGCCATCCGACGCCGCCCTTCATCACCTCCAAGCTCCAGCAGGAGGCGTCGCGCAAGCTCGGGTTCCAGCCGTCGCGGACCATGCGCATCGCGCAGCGGCTGTACGAGGGCGTCGAGCTCGGCGACGAGGGCGCGGTCGGCCTCATCACCTACATGCGCACCGACTCGACCCGCATCGCGGGCGACGCCATCGCGGCGGCGCGCGAATTCATCGGCGGGCGGTTCGGGCCCGAGTACGTGCCCGAGCAGCCGAACGTCTACCGCTCCAAGAAGGAGGCGCAGGACGCCCACGAAGCGATCCGGCCGACCTTGATGGAGTGGCCGCCCGAGCGCGTGGCGCCGTTCGTCGAGCGGGAGGAGCTGCTGCTCTACACGCTCATCTGGAACCGCTTCGTCGCGAGCCAGATGGCGTCGGCGGTCTACGACGCCACCTCGATCGACCTCCAGGCCGAGCGCTGCCGCTTCCGCGCCACCGGCCAGATCCTCAAGTTCGACGGCTTCATCCGCGTCTACACCGAGGGCCGCGACGATGCCGCGGCGCCGAACGGCGACGACGACGACACCGAGGGCCAGCTCCCGCCGCTCACCGCGGGCGAGACCGTGAAGCTCCTCGAGCTCCTGCCCGAGCAGCACTTCACGCAGCCGCCACCGCGCTTCACCCAGGCGACGCTCATCAAGGAGATGGAGGAGCAGGACATCGGCCGGCCGTCCACGTACGCCAGCATCATGGGGACGATCCTCAACAAGGAGTACGTGATCGAGGACGACCAGCGGCGGCTCAAGCCGACCGAGCTCGGGTTCCTCGTGACCGATCTCCTCGTCGGCTCGTTCCCCGACGTGCTCAACGTCGAGTTCACGGCCTCGATGGAGGACGAGCTCGACGCCATCGAAGAAGGCAAGGAGCACTGGTCGCAGGCGATGCGCCGCTTCTGGGTGCCCTTCGCCAAGGACCTCGAGCGCGCGCAGGTCGAGATGCGCGACGTGAAGCGGGAGGAGCGCCCGACCGACCTCACCTGCGAGAAGTGCGGCAAGGGGATGGTCATCAAGTGGGGTCGGCGCGGCGAGTTCCTCGCCTGCAGCGGCTACCCCGAGTGCCGCAACACCATGAACTTCACGCGCGACGAGAACGGGAAGATCGTTCCCGAAGCGCCCGAGGTCGTCGACGAAGCGTGCGAGCTCTGCGGCAAGCCGATGCAGGTCCGGTTCGGCCGCTTCGGCAAGTTCGTCGGCTGCTCGGGCTATCCGGACTGCAAGAACATCCGGCCGTTCCACAAGCCGAAGCCGACCGGAGCCACGTGCCTCGTGTGCGGGCAAGGCGAGATGTACGAGCGCGTTTCGCGGCGCGGCAAGCTCTTCTACTCGTGCAATCGCTACCCCGAGTGCAAGTCCGTCGTGTGGGACAAGCCGGTGCTCGAGCCGTGTCCCAAGTGCGGTGCGAGCTTCGTGACGGAGAAGGTGACCAAGCGGTACGGGACGATCCGCCGGTGCGCCAAGGAAGGCTGCGACTGGGTCTTCCAGCCCGAGCTCGCCGAAGGCAACGTGCTGCCGCTGCCCGAGCGCCGCGAAGCGGCGTCGCGGCGTCCCGCGCGGACGGGCACGCCGCCACCCGGCAAGAAGGCCGCCGCGAGCGCACGGCCGGCCGCGGCCAAGGTCGACGCGCCGGCCGCGGCGGCTCCCGCCCGCCCGCGCAAGGCGAGCGCACCCGGGCGGAAGCCGGCCGCCGTCAAGAAGAAGAAGGGGACGACGGGCGGCGCGGAGCTCTCGTGAGCGATCGGGTGACGATCATCGGCGGCGGGCTCGCCGGCTGCGAGGCGGCCTGGCAGCTCACGCGCGCCGGGATCCCGGTCGACCTCTACGAGATGCGTCCGGTGCGCGAGACCGCCGCGCACGTGACCGATCATCTGGGCGAGCTCGTCTGCTCGAACTCGTTCCGCAACGCGACCATGGAGACGGCCGTCGGCCTCCTGAAGGAGGAGATGCGGCAGCTCGGCTCCGTCGTCATGGCCGTCGCCGATCGGCATCGGGTGCCGGCAGGAGCATGCCTCGCGGTCGACCGCGTGCGGTTCGCCGAGGGACTGACCGCTGCGATCGAGCGGGACCCGCTGATCCGTCTCGTCCGCGAAGAGGTCACCGACGTCCCGAGCGGGCTCACGATCCTCGCCACCGGCCCGTTGACGTCGCCGGCGCTCTCGACCGCACTAGCGCGCCTGCTCGGATCGCCGCACCTGTACTTCTACGACGCGATCGCGCCGACCGTGACCACCGACTCGATCGACATGCAGGTCGCCTGGAAGCAGTCGCGCTACGACAAGGGCGGCGACGACTACGTCAACTGCCCCCTCGGCCGGGACGCGTACTATGCGTTCGTCGACGCGGTGATGGCCGCCGAGAAGGTTCCGGCGCGCGACTTCGAGCGCATCATCTACTTCGAGGGCTGCATGCCGATCGAGGAGATGGCGCGCCGCGGGCGCGACACGCTCGCGTTCGGCCCGATGCGCCCGGTCGGGCTCGTGGACCCGCGCACCGGCACGCGTCCGTTCGCCGCCGTGCAGCTCCGGCAGGACGATGCCGAAGGCCGCCTCTACAACATCGTCGGCTTCCAGACGAAGATGACGTACGGGGAGCAGCGGCGCGTGCTGCGCATGATCCCCGGGCTCGAGCGCGCCGAGTTCGTGCGGCTGGGGAGCCTGCACCGCAACACGTACGTGAACGCGCCCGACCTGCTCCTGCCCTCGCTGCAGGTCGCCGCCCGCCGCTCGCTCTTTCTCGCCGGCCAGATCGTCGGCGTGGAGGGCTACGTCGAGTCGGCGGCGACCGGAATCCTCGCGGGTCTCAACGTCGTGCGTCTCCTGCGCGGCGAACCGCTCGCGATCCCGCCGCGGACGACGGCGATGGGCTCGATGCTCGCGTACGTGACCGAGCGCGGCAAGAAGAGCTTCCAGCCGATGAACGCGAACTACGGTCTGTTCCCACCGCTGCCGCGCGCGCTGCACGGGCGGGAGAAGAAGCTCGCGCTCGCCGAGCGGGGACTGACCGACCTCACGCGCTGGCGTGACGGGATCATGGCGCCGCCCGGCGGTGCCGCCTCGGTGGCGTGAGCGGCTCGGGCGCCCGGGTCGCCGCCGCGATCGACGTCGGCAGCAACTCCGTCCTGCTTCTCATGGTCGCCGTCGGCGCCGACGGCTCGGCGCGCGCGATCGACGAAGCCGCCACGACGACCCGGCTCGGCGCCGGGCTCCGCGCGGGTGGCGCGCTCGATCCGGAGCGGGCACGGGCCACCCTCGACACCGTCGTGAAGCTCGCCGGCCGGGCGCGAGCCCGCGGCGCACACGACGTCTGGGCGTTCGCGACGGGAGCGGCGCGGCGCGCTGCCGACGGTCAGGCGTTCGCGGACGATGTCGCCGCCGCGTCGGGCGTTCCAGTGGAGATCCTGAGCGGCACGCGCGAAGCGCACCTCGCCTTCGCGGCGGTCGTCCACGGCCTTGGTCTGGGTGCGGCACCCGTCGTCGCCATCGACGTCGGCGGCGCCACGACCGAGCTCGCGCTCGGCCGCGGCGAGACGATCGACGCGTGTGTGAGCCTGCCGCTCGGTGCGCTCGCGCTCACCGACGCGTGCGGCGGCGACGGGGCTCGCCTGCACCACGCGATCGACGTCGGGCTGGCGACGACGGACCTGCCCGCGCGTGCGCGCGCCGCAGGGGCGCTCGCGGCCGCCTCCGGCGGCACGGCGACCTCGCTCGCCGCGCTCGCGCTGGGCCTCGCCCGCTACGATCCTCGCGCCGTCCATGGCGCGGCGCTGGCGACGGACATGCTCGAGGCCATCGCCGCTCGCGTTCCGGCGGACGGCGAGTTGCTCGAGCCGGGGCGCGCCGCGATTCTTCCGGCGGGAGCGTGTATCCTCGGCGGCGTGGCGCGAGCCCTGGGGACGTCCCGGCTGCGCGTGAGCGATCACGGCGTCCGGCATGCCTACCTCCGCGAGCGGCTCGCCGCGGCCGGCGTGCGCGTGATGATGGGTGCGCTGTGGGGGTGACGGGCACGCAGTTGGGCGCCGCCGGCGTCCCGAACCCGGAGCGCGTGCTGCAGGCGATGGGCCCGGTCGCCGGGTGGCTCGAGGCGGCGGGCGACGACGCCACGCTCGCGGGGCTGCGCGCTGCGGCCGATCCGGCGGGGGCCCTGCACGCGCTCGAGCGGCTCCTCGACGCCGCGCCTGCGCCCGTCGAGCGCCCCGACCTGCTGCTGCGGGTGCTCGGTGGCAGTCCGGCGCTCGCCTCGACGCTCGCCGCGGAAGCAACGGGTTGGCCGGCGCTCTTTCGGCGCGTCACGGGCGAGCCGCGCCGCGACGTCGCGACGCACGTGCGCGCGCTCGCGGAGATGGGTGCGCACGGATCGGTGGCACGCGCGACGCTCCACGCGCTGCTGCGCGCCTACCGGCGCCGCGAGCTGGTGCGGATCGGTGGCCGCGACCTGGTCGCGCTCGCCACCGTCGACGACACCGTGGCCGAGCTGTCCGCCCTCGCCGAGGGCTTGATCGACGTCGCGACGGCGTGCACCCGGGCGCGCATCGCCGCGGAATGGGGCGGCGATCCGCCGGTCGCCTTCGCCGTGCTCGGGATGGGGAAGCTCGGGGGCGAGGAGCTCAACTACAGCTCCGACATCGATCTCGTCTACCTGTACGCCGACGACGGCGAGCACGCGTCCGGCCGGACGTTGCGCGAGTTCTTCGTCCGCATCGCCGAGGAAGTGACGAAGGCGCTCGCCGAGGTGACGGCGGACGGGTTGTGCTTCCGAGTGGACCTCCGGCTGCGGCCCGGTGGCGGCGAGGGGCCGCTCGCGGCGTCGGTCGCCGCGACGGTGTCGTACTACGAGGCGTGGGGCCAGACGTGGGAGCGGGCCGTGTGGCTGAAGGCGCGGCCGGTCGGCGGCGAGCGACGCCTCGGCGACACGCTGCTCGGCGAGCTCGCACCATTCGTCTATCGCCGCTACCTCGACTTCTCGACCCTCGAGGACCTGAACGCGATGAAGCGGCGAGTGGATCAATCGCTGCGTCACCCCGGGCAGTACCAACGCGACGTGAAGCTCGGCCGTGGCGGCATCCGGGAGATCGAGTTCTGGGTGCAGGCGCAGCAGCTGGTGCACGGCGGGAAGGACGCGCGGCTCCAGGCCCGCGGGACCGTCGCGACGCTCCGGGAACTCACGCGCGGCGGGTACGCCGACGCGACGCTCGCCGAACGGCTCGCCGCAGCGTACCGGTTCCTGCGCGACGTCGAGCACAAGATCCAGATCGCGCACGAGCGGCAGACGCAGCGCATCCCGGACGATCCGGAGGAGTATGCGGTGCTCTTGCGCCGCCTCGGCTTCGTCGGCGCCGACGGCGATGCGCGCTTCCGCGCTCAGCACGCGCACCATACCGAGGTCGTCCATGGCGCGTTCGAGGCCCTGTTCCACGGTGCGGAGGAGGAGCGTCGGCGCGAGGAGCGGCCCGAGGTGGCCGCGATCTTCGACGAGCTCGACGACGAGGCGGGGACGCGCGCGCGGCTCGCCGCGCTCGGGTTCACGGATACGGCGACCGCGTATGCCGACCTGAAGCTCCTCCGCGACGGTCCGAGCCATGCGCCCGCGTCGCCGCGGCGGCAGCGGGCGATGGCGGCGCTCGCGCCGGCCATGCTGGGTGAGATCGCGCGCACCGCCGATCCCGATCGTGCCCTCAGCCACCTCGCGAGCTTCATCGGCTCGATCGGGGCGCGCACGAGCTTCCTGCACCTGCTGCTCGAGAACACGGGCGTGATGCGGCTCCTCCTCCGCCTCTTCGGTACGAGCGAGTTCCTCTCACGCTACTTCCTGCGCCATCCCGAGCTGCTCGACAGCCTGGTGCGGGCCGATCTGATCCGCCTCGACGTGACGCGCGCCGAGCTCGACGCCGAGCTCGCCGCGCGGCTCGCTGCCGCGCGCGACCTCGAGCGCCAGCTCGACACCATCCGTCGCTTCCGCCACGAGGAGTTCCTGCGCATCGGGGTCCACGACATCGAGGGCGAGCTGCCGGGCGAGGTGGTGCGCAGCCAGCTCACGATGCTGGCCGAGACCTGTCTCGCCGCCGCCGCCGACATCGCGCAGGCGGCCGTCGGCGACCGGCTCGGGCTGCCGGCGACGCCGCCGACCGACGGCCTCGTCATCGTCGGCATGGGCAAGCTCGGAGGCGGCGAGCTCAACTACCACTCCGACCTCGACATCGTGTTCCTGTACGACGCCGGCCCCGAAGGATGGTGGGCCGAGCGTGGGCTCGCGCCGCACGAGTACTTCAGCCGCGTCGCGCAGCGTACGATCAGCGCGCTGCAGACGCCGACGCAGGAGGGCATCGCCTACAAGATCGACACCCGCCTGCGGCCTTCGGGCAATCAAGGGACGCTCGTGTCGTCGATCGCCGCCTTCGAGAGCTACCACGCGACCAGCGCCGCGGTGTGGGAGCGCCAGGCGCTCGCGAAGGCGCGTCCGCTGACGGGACCGCGCGCCCTCCGGGATCGTGTCGCCCACGTGATCGACCGCTTCGTGTACGGCCACGGGCTCGCGCCCGAGAAGGTGCAGGAGATGGCGGCGATGCGCGCGCGCATCGCGGACGAGCGGGGAGCCCAGAGCGGCGACGCGGTCAACATCAAGACCGATTGGGGCGGGCTGGTGGACGTCGAGTTCGCGGTCCAGATGCTGCAGCTCCGCCACGGGCCCGCCGAGCCGCGGCTGCGCGTGCGCTCGACGCGCGAGGCGCTCGACGCGCTCATCGAGACGGGGCTCCTCCGACGGGACGACGGCGAGCGGCTGCGCGCGGGCTACGGGTTCCTGCGCGACCTCGAGGGGCGGCTGCGCATCGAGCGCGACCAGGCCGTCGAGGCGTTCGACGCCGACGCCGAGGCCGTGCTCGCCCTCGCGCGCCGCCTCGGCTACGCCGGCGACGACGCGACCGTGGTCGCGTCGTTTCGCGCCGACCTCGCACGCCATCGCGCGGCGATCCGCGAGATCTCCGCGCGCATCTTCGAGAGCGCGTCGCGGTTGCCAGTCCCGACCGCTTCGGGCTAGCGTCCCCGCTTCCATGGAGAAGACCGATCGCATCTGGATGGACGGCAGCCTGGTCGCGTGGGACGAGGCGAACGTCCATGTGCTCACGCATACGCTGCACTACGGCCTCGGCGTCTTCGAGGGCATCCGCTGCTACGAAGGACACGACGGGCGCTCGGCGATCTTCCGGCTGACCGAGCACGTCGCACGCCTGTTCGGATCGGCGCACGTGCTCGACATGCCGATCCCGTTCACGCCCGCCGAGATCGCGACCGCCTGCATCGACACGGTGCGCGCGAATCGCATGAAGGCGTGCTACATCCGTCCGCTCGCCTTCATGGGCGACGGCGAGATGGGCCTCGCCGCCCGGCCGAAGACCCGCGTCGCGATCGCCGTGTGGCCGTGGGGCGCCTATCTCGGCGAGGACGGGCTCACCAAGGGCGTGCGCCTCAAGACCAGCTCCTTCGCACGCTTCCATCCCAACACGATGCTGACCAAGGCGAAGGCGGTCGGACACTACGTCAACTCGATCCTCGCCGCGCGCGAGGCGCGCGGGCTCGGGTACGACGAGTCGCTCATGCTCGACGTCGACGGCTACGTGTCGGAGGCGAGCGGCGAGAACATCTTCGTCGTTTCGAAGGGCGTCGTGCGGACGACGTCCCTCCCGACCGTGCTCGCCGGCATCACGCGCGACTCGGTGCTGACGCTGCTCGCCGACCTCGGCATTCCCGTGCGCGAGGAGCGCTTCACGCGCGACGAGATCTACCTCGCCGATGAGGCATTCTTCACCGGTACGGCCGTCGAGGTGACGCCGATCCGGGAGCTCGACGAGCGGCGGATCGGCGACGGGACGCCCGGTCCGATCACGCGCCGCCTGCAGGAGCTGTTCTTCCGCGTGGTCCAGGGGCGCGAAGATCGCTATCGGAGCTGGCTCGCCCCGGTCTGAGGCAAGCCCCGTGCGGGATGCGTTCCGGCGCCCGCGCGCGCGGCGCCGAACGCCGGCGAGGCTTGCGATCCCGGAGGGCCTCAGGTAGCTACGACCGCCGAAACCGGCGCGGGCGCCGGGAACCCCGAGGAGGTCCGATGCGAGTGTACGTCTGGTCCGCGTGTGTGCTGGCGCTGCCGCTCGTGATGGGCGGGTGTGGCGGCTCCGAGACGCCACCTGCGGGCACGCCGGCGAAGCCGACGACGGCGGCACCAGCGACGCCTCCGACCACCGCCAAGGCCGGCACGACCGCCGAGGACGAGGAGTACGAGCTCGACGTGATCGCCGAGGCCGAGCCCGACGAGGGCGCGCCGCCGTTGAAGGTGCAGTTCACCGGCTCGGTCGAGGAAGAGGAAGGCGGGCCGTGGAAGTTCGAGTGGGACTTCGGCGACGGCCAGAAGAGCACCGAGCAGAACCCGTCGCACACCTACGAGAAGGTGGGCGAGTACACCGCGACGCTCTCCGTGACCGATCAGAAGAGCAACAAGGGCACGGACGAGATCGACATCTTCGTCGAGACCGACGACGACGAGTAGGAACCGACCCAAGACTGCGTCTTGGGTCGGGAGAGGACGCGAGGGTGTGGCGTCGGTGGCACGCGCCGCCGGCATGCCGCGGCCAGCGAAGCTGGCGCGGCAATGCAGGTACGCCCACCTCGGTCACGCTGCCGCGATCGTTGCCAATAGCGGGCTCCCTCCCATGCTCCGGGCGCGGTCGGGTCGTCAGAGAGCGCAGCGCGCGCGCACGGTGTGCGTCGCGCGTACCTGCCTTGCCGCGCCGGCTTCGCCGGCCGCGGCATGCCGGTCGCGCGTGCCACCAGCGCCCCACACTCGGTTCTCCCCGAGCCAAGACGCAGTCTTGGCTCGGCGCACTTAGTCGCAGCGGTCCTCGACTTGCTGCTCGGCCCATTCGAGATCGGTGAGCGCCGGTGCGAGCGCCGCGGCCGCGTCGCGGCAGCGGTAGCTCTCCGCGTCGAGACAGCGCGCGAGCGTCGCCGACGCTTCGCGCACTCGCGCGGCGGCGTCGCGCCAGCGCGTGCGCGCGCGCTCGCAGAGCTGCTCGGCGATGCGCTCGGTGAGGAGCGGCTTCGCGGCGGGCTGCTCCGGTAGCGTCGTCGAGGTCGGCGGCACGGGCGCAGGCGGCACGGGCGCCGGCGCCGGAGCGACCGCAGGCGCAGGGGGTGTCGCCGCGGCGGGCGCTGGAGGCGGCACGGCGGCGGGTGGTGCCGCCGGTGCGGGGGCCGGAGTCGGCGTCGGCGCCCCGGCAGGGGCGGGCGCGGGCGGAGGCGCCGGCGGCGCCGCGGGCGCGATCTGGGGCGGCGTCACGACGGCCGGCGCAGCGGGAGCTGCCTCGGGCGCGCGTGCAGGCGAGGGCAGCGTCGTGCTGGTCGGGGGTGGAGGGGTGGCGGCGGGTCCCGCGACGTCGACGACCTGAATCTGGCTCGCGCTCTCGACGATCATCTCCGGACGCCCGTGGAAGCGCTGGATGATGCCGCTCGCCTGGACGCGCCTGTCGACGTAGAGCCGCTCGGGATGGCGCGGCACGTCGGAGAAGAGGCCGATCACGAGCACGACGCGGAAGCCCTTCTCCTCCGGCGGCGCGAGTTCGAGCACCAGGTTGTCGCCTTCCATGTGGGCTTCGGTGACGACGCCTTCGACCGTCTGGGCCTGGCCCACGTGGTCGCCCGCCTCGGAAGCCGGGATCACGTCGGCGCTCGTCGGCCGTGCCAGGAGCAGGGTGGCGGCGAGGACGGCGATCAGGCGACGCGACGCGGGCATGAGCGGAGACCTTTGCCTCCGATGCCGGCGCGGGCGCAAGCGCCGGGGGGTCAGCGCGGCTCGCGGGCGCGCGCTTCGCTCACGGTGAGCGGACGACCGCCGAAGCTGGTGCCGTTGAGCGTCTCGACCGCGGCGGCGGCCTGAGCGTCGGTCTCCATCTCGACGAACGCGAAGCCGCGAGGACGACCCGTCTCGCGGTCCATGACGATCTTGACCTCCGCGACCTGCCGCCCATCCTGCTCGAACAGGGTGCGCAGTTGGGCTTCGGACGTCTGGAAGGGGATGTTCCCGACGTAGAGTCGCTTACCCATGCTCGCTCCTCGCATGATCCGGACCACGAGCCGCCGCCAACCCCGCGACCATTCCGGTACCGTTCGAGGCGTCCCCTAGCATGGGAGTCGCACCGCGGTCTAGGCCAGTTGTTATCACATCGGGCTGGGTCTCATGACGCGTCCCGCCGCCGCTCCGCACGCGTGCGCGGCGCGGAGCGCCGGCGGCGCCAGAGGACGGCGAGCGCGGCGCCCGCTGCGAGGATCGCCGCGAGCCCGAGCGCGCCGATCCCGGGCCCGTCACGATCCGCCGCGTCGACCACGGCGACGTTGGCGCTCGCGACGGCCGTCTCGTGGCGGTCGTCGCGGGCGATCGTCACCCACGCGTAGATCGGCACCGTCCCGCCGGGCGGCGCATCCGGGTTGTCGAAGCGCAGCGGCACGTCGAGCTGGCCGTGCGCGGGGACGACCACCGGGCGACTCGAGGGATCGACGCCGACGCCGGCGCCCGCGACCACCGCCAGCCTGGCGTCGAGCGCGACGTTCTCCGGGTTGTCGAGCGTCACGCGGCCGCGGCCGGTGGTCGTGATCGCGTCGGCCTCGACGGCGATGCGTATCTGCGGCGGCGCCATGCCGGGGGTGCGCACGACGTGGACGACCGGGGCCGACAGGCGGTGCCCGAACGCGTCGGCGTAGTGCAGGTCCACGACGAGCGGGAACGTGCCGGGTCCGGGTGGATGCGGCAGCGCGAGCTCCCAGCCCTCGGTGAAGCGCGGCGGCAGCGCCTCGACGGGCTTGCCGTGGGCGGTCGTCCCGACGAACGTGACGTCGGGTGTCAGATGATGCGCGGGCTCGTCGCCCACGTTGTTCACCGTCACGCGTACCGACGTGTCGCCGCGCACCTCGGCGTCGACGGCGACCTGCAGCGTCAGGAGCGCGCGCGCGTCGCGAGCCACCAGCAGGCACAGCGCCGCGCCGACGAGCCCCCGCACCATGGCTCGCACGTACCAACCGGCATGTCGGGCGGCAAACGCGCGCGAGCGGTTGACCGCCGACCACCTCGCCCCTAGCCTCGCGGCGTGCTGCGGCTGCTGGTCCTCGCGCTCGGGCTCGGCGCCGCGGCATCCGCCGCGGATCCGCCCGGCACGCCGGCGTCGCATCGCGCGATGGCGCGGTGCGAAGCCGCCAGGCGTCGTCCCGCCGCCGAGCGCAGCTCCGTGCTCCAGGACAGCCTGGCGCTCGCCGAGGCTGCGATCGCGACCAGCGACACCGACGCGCTCGCGCACTTCGCAGCGTTCTGTGCGCTGGGCGGCCTGTTGCAGGAGCAGGGGCTCAGCCTCGCCGCGCCGAGCCGGCTGCGCCGCCTGCGGGTCGAGGTCGACCGGACGCTCGAGCTGGCGCCCGATTTCGCGGACGCCCTCACGGGCAAGGGCTCGCTGCTCCTCGGGCTGCCGCGCCTGCTCGGCGGCGACGCCGCGGAAGGCGAGCGCCTGCTGCGGCGCGCGCTCGAGATCGACCCGGACTATCTCCGGCCGCGCCTGACCCTCGTGCGGGCGTTGCGCGCGCGCCGTGCGGACGACGAGGCACGCGCCGAGGCGACGCGCGCGCTCGCGATCGCCGAGCGCAAGGGGAGCGCAACCGACGCGGCTGCCGCGCGCGAGGAGCTGCGCGTACTCGGCGCCGTCCCTTGAGCGTGCGAATCGCCCGGGCTAAGGGTAGCGGACCCGGAAGGAGGATCATCACCGTGGAAGAGATTCGCTTCGACGACATCGAGCGCTTGAAGTCCAAGATCAGCGACCAGTTCGACGGCTGGAGCGAGCCCATCGAGGTCACGCAGGACATGATCAACAAGTTCGCCGACCTCACCGGCGACCATCAGTGGATCCACGTCGATGTCGAGCGCGCGAAGCGCGAGAGCCCGTTCAAGGGACCGATCGCCCACGGATTCCTCACCCTCTCGCTGCTGCCCGCGATGAAGCGCGAGCCGGCGTGGCGCATCACCGGGTACGGGAACGCGACGAACTACGGCGCCAACAAGCTGCGCTTCGTGTCCCCGGTTCCGGCCGGCGCCAAGATCCACTCGCGCGGCAGGCTGGTCGGTGCCGAGGCCCACCCGAAGGGCACGCAGGTGACGCAGGAGATCAACGTCCACGTGGTGGGCAGCGAACGTCCGGCCCTCATCTACGAGATGGTGGTCCTCTACCACCCCGCCGTGAAGCGCTGACGCGAGGCTGAGTGGTCCTTCCCATCGGTGACGCGCCGAACCCCCGCGGGGTTCCCGTCGTCACCTACGCGATCATCGCGATCAACGTCGCGATCTACGCGTTCGTCACCCTGCCGCTCTCGGACCAGCGGCCGCTGCCGGGCGATCCGGCGCTGGCGGAATACCTGCGCGTCATGAGCCGCGTGCTCGGCCGCCAGGTTCCGATGGCGACGCTCGCGCAGCAGGTCTCCGCATACGATCTCTACGTGTTTACGCACGGCTTCCGGCCCGCGGCGCCCACCGCGAGCGGCTTCGTGCTGTCGATGTTCCTGCACGGCGGCTTCCTGCACCTGTTCGGGAACATGCTCTTCCTGTGGATCTACGGCGACAACGTCGAGCGCCGCATGGGCGGGTTTCGCTACGCGCTCGCGTACCTCGGCACGGGATCCGCGGCGACGCTCTTCCATTGGGCCGGCGCACCGGCCTCGCAGGTGCCGGTCGTGGGCGCGTCGGGCGCGATCTCCGGCGTGCTCGGACTCTACTTCGTCTGGTTCCCGCGCAACGTCGTTCGCATGCTGTGGCTGCTGCCGCCGTTTCTCGGCAACATCTTCGAGGTCCCGGCGCGGGTCGTGCTCGGGTTCTACCTCGTCTTCGACAATCTGCTCCCGTATCTCTTCGCCGGCGACGACGTCGGCGTTGCGCACAGCGCGCACATCGGCGGGTTCATCGCCGGCGTGGCGATCGCGTGGGTCGCCGATCGCTACGGCATCGTGCACCGGCCGTCCGAGTACGCCGACGCCGTGCCGGAGTCGCCGGAGGCGGTCGGCGCGCTCGTCGACGAGGGCCGCTTCGCGGCCGCCGCCGCGACGTACTTCCGCCAGTCCGCCCGCGCGACGCGCGGGACGCTCTCGCCGGACCAGGGCTTCGAGCTCGCCCGCTGGCTGCGCGCCAACGGACACCTGGATGCGGCGCTGGTGCTCCTGCGACGCATGGTGCGCGACCTCCCGCCGGGCCCGGACCGCGCCGCCGCACACCTCGAGCTCGGCAGCATCCTGCTCGACGATGCCGGGCAGCCGGCGCCGGCGTACCAGCACTTTCTCGCCGTGCTCGACGAGGACGCCGACCCCGCCACGCAGGCCCGTGCCCGGGTGGCGCTGCAGCAGATCGCAGGCCTGCAGAAGCGCGGGCGGCGCGACGTGCGACCGCTCGGCTGAGCGCTCAGCGCTTCGCCGCCGCTGGCTGGGCCTTGGTGATC
>DATJZY010000130.1 GCA_035577985.1 Candidatus Eisenbacteria bacterium | reverse complement strand
GTCACCGCCATCCCGAGGCCGCGCGCCTTGAACGAGCCGGTCGGATTCTGGCCCTCGTCCTTGGCCCACAGGTGCCGGAGCCCGAGATGGGCCCCCAGGCGCGGGAGCGCGAGCAGGGGCGTGCCGCCCTCGCCGAGCGTCGCCGGCTCCTCGCCGTCGTCGAGCGGCGTGAGCTCGCGGAAGCGGTACATCCCGGGGGGGCGCTGCCGGAGCTGGGCCGTGGTGACGGCGGCGGCGACCCCGGCGAGGTCGTAGCGCACGGCGAGCATCTGCCCGCACCCGGCGCAGACCGTGAGCAGCCGGCCCGCCTCGTGGCGGCGGCCGCACACCGTGCACTCGACGTGGGTGACGAAGCTCACGGCCGAGCGCCCACGGCGTGGGTGACGAAGCTCACGAATGCGGCCGGCGCCGCCCGATCAGTGCGACTTCTCTCTCTCCGCCTTGGCGGCGGCGACGACCTTGTCGGCGAGCTGGCCGGGCACTTCCTCGTAGTGCGAGAACTCCATCGAATAGCCGCCGCGGCCACCGGTCATCGAGCGCAGCGTCGACTCGTACGTCAACATCTCGGCCATCGGGGCCTGGGCACGCACCGCCACCACCTCGCCCTCCGGCTCCATCCCGACGATGCGGCCGCGCCGGCCGTTGAGGTCGCCGATGACGTCGCCGGCGTTCTCGGCGGGCGCGTTCACCTCGACGTTCATGATCGGCTCGAGCAGGATCGGGCGCGCCTCCAGGAATCCCTTCTGGAGCCCCATCGAGGCGGCGATCTGAAACGCCATGTCCGACGAGTCGACGTCGTGGTACGAGCCGTCGTAGAGCGTCACCTTGAGGTCGACGACCGGGTAGCCCGCCAGGATGCCGCGCTTCATGCAGTCGCGGACGCCCTTCTCGACCGACGGGATGAAGTTCCGCGGCACCGCGCCGCCGAAGATGTCGTCGACGAACTCGAAGCCGCTGCCGCGCGGCAAGGGCTCGATGCGGAGCCACGTGTCGCCGTACTGGCCCCGGCCGCCCGTCTGCTTCTTGTACTTGCCCTGCACCTCCGAGCGGCCCTTCACGGTCTCCTTGTAGGGGATGCGTGGCGGCAGCAGGGAGACGTCGACGTTGTACTTGCGCTTCATGCGCTCGACGATCACCTCGACGTGGAGCTGCCCGATCCCGGACACGAGCAGCTGCTTGGTCTCGGGGTCGTAGTGGTGGCGGAGGGTCGGATCCTCCTCCTCCATGCGCTGGAGCGCCGTCGAGATCTTGTCCTCGTCGCCGCGGCTCTTGGGCTGGATTGCGAACGAGATCGACGGCTCGGGGAACGCGATGCCGGGGAGGATCACCGGCTGGCTCTCGTCGGTGAGCGTGTCGCCGGTGAGCGTGTCCTTGAGCTTGGCGACCACGCCGATCTCGCCAGGGCCGAGGGATTCCACCGCCTTCTGCGTCTTGCCCTCGAGCCAGCCGAGATGGCCGACCCGCTCGCGCGCGTCGCGGCCGGCGTTGAGCACCTGGCCGTCCGAGCGGAACGTGCCCGAGTAGACGCGGAACAGCGACAGCTTGCCGACGTGCGGGTCGGAGATCGTCTTGAAGACCAGCGCCGACAGCGGGGCCTTCGGATCCGGCGCCCGCTTCGCGGCCGCCTTGGTCCGCGGGTCGGTTCCCTCGACCTCGCCCTGGTCGGCGGGGGACGGGAATTCCTTGAGGATCAGCTCGAGAACCTGGGCGACGCCGATCCCGCGCGTCGCCGACGCGGCGAGGACCGGCACGAGCGTCCCCGCGAACACCGCCTTCTTGAGCGCGTCGAGCATCTCCGTCTCGCTGATCGAGCCCTCCTCGAGGTACTTGGCGAGGAGATCGTCGTCGGTCTCGGCGGCGGCCTCGGCGAGCTTCTCGCGGTAGGACCGCGCGCTGTCCATCACGTCGGCGGGGATGTCCGTCTCCTTCGCCTTGCCGTCGGCGGTGATGAACGCCTTCATCGCGATCAGGTCGACGATGCCGGTGAACCCCGCCTCCGCGCCCACCGGGATCTGAAACGGTGCGAGCCGTCCCTTGAGGCGCTTCTGGAGGGCCTCCAGCGTGCGGAAGAAATCGGCGCGCTCGCGGTCGAGGCGGTTGACGACGACCACGCGCGGCAGGCCGTACTCGTTGGCGAACTTCCAGACCTTCTCGGTCTGCACCTGCACGCCCGCCACCGCGTCGACCACCACGACGGCACCGTTGACCACGCGGAGACCGGCGCGCGCGTCCGCGACGAAGTCGCCGTACCCGGGTGTGTCGACGATGTTGAGGCGGTACCCCTTGAAGTCGCAGTAGGCGACCGACGTGTTCAGCGAGATCTTGCGCTTGATCTCGTCGGGATCGAAGTCGGTGGTGGTGGTGCCGTCATCGACCTTGCCGAGACGGGACACGGCGCCGGCTGCGAACAGGATGGCCTCGACGAGGGAGGTCTTGCCGACGCCCCCGTGACCGACGAAGCCGACATTGCGAATCTTGGAAATGTCCAACGCCATGCTTGCCTCCTCTTGGTCCCGCCGGGCGGATGAGCGAGTGCAAACTCGAAGAAGGACGACGTGGGCCCGAATCTACCACAGCCCGGAATCGCCGGGAAAGCCGCGCCGCGCCG
>DATJZY010000129.1 GCA_035577985.1 Candidatus Eisenbacteria bacterium | reverse complement strand
CCCCCCCCCCCACCTCGCGGACCGCGATCGTGCGGTCCTAGCGCTTCACCGCCGCCGACGGCTCCGGGTCCGCCGCCAGCGTCCGCGTGAACGCCACCGCCCGCTCGCGGCTCATCGACGCCACGATCGCCGCGATCTGCTTCGCCTCCATGCGCGCGAAGATCGTGCGCAGCGTCTCGTCATCGAGCTGGTCCAGGATCTGCGCCGCCTCTTCGGGGCGCATGTTCTCGTAGATGCGGGCGACGCCGCCGCGGAATTTGCAGGCCGCGGTGCCGCCGCTGCCGTCGCGCGACTCGAGCTCGCCGAGCGCCTCCTCCACGGCGCGCTCGATCGACTCGAGCGCCGCCGCGCGCTGCGTGAGCTCACGATCACGCTGATCGAGCTCGACCGAGCGCCGATGGACCTCGTCGAGCAGCTTGTGGAAACCCTGATCCTCGGGCGCGACCGCGGCGCTATCGGCGCGCGGCTCCGCCGCCCGCGCATCGACCGTCGCCGCGGCGCGCGACACCCACCAGCCTCCGAGAATCGCCACCCCGAGCCACAGCACGCCCAGGATCGTCGCCCGCCCCGTCGCCATCACGTCACCCTCCTTCGCGCCGCGCCGGCTGTACCCGCGCCTGCTGCTTGTCCTCGACGCGGGTGGCCGCGAGCACCGTCGCCGCACGTCGCAGCAGCGGGTGCGAGGACTCCGCCAGGACGCCGAGCCCGGTCATCACCGCATCCGGATTCTGGCAGACGAGCGCCGCGCGCACGAGACCGGCGCCCGCCGCGGCACGCGCCGTGCGTCCGCCGTCGGCGTCGAGCGCCTGCTGATACGCCACGACGGCGCTCGGGCACACGTGGCGCTCCGTCGCGACACGTCCCGCGCGGAGCGCGTCGTCCGCGATCTCCGCGCGCAGCTCGGGGGCGGCACGGTTTCCGATGGCGGCGCTCGCGGTTTCGATGTCGCCCCGTGCAAGCGCGAGACGCACCTTGAGGTTGCGAAGCGGCGGCACGAGCGCGGGGTCGACGGCGGCTTCGTCCAGGCCCGAAATGCCGGCCGTCGCGGCCGACACGTCGCCCGAGTCGAGCGCCATCTGAGCACGTGCGACGCGAAGCGACGGCGCTTCGTTCGAGGCGGGCGGGCCCAGGAGTTTCTTCGCCGAATAGACGAGACCCAGCTCACGGAGCGCGTCCACGACGGCCGCGCGCGTGGTCGCGTCGACGTCGCGGCGAACGGTGTCCGCGTTGGCGCCGTAGAGCGCGACGATGCCGGCCCAGTCGTCGTTGGCGTAGCGGCGCGCGATCCTCTCCTGCAGCTCGATCGGGCGCACGGCCGGGGGCATCGGCGGCAGCGGCTCGTCCTTGCGGGCGGCCGGGGCGGGCGCCTCCGGCTTCGCCGCGGGCGTGGGCTGCTCGGTCTTCGCCGTCGGCGTGGTAGCCGCGGGGGGCGGCGGCGCCGGGGCGGCGGTTGCGACGGGAGCGGGAGCAGCCGGTGCAGGGGCGCTCGGCTTGGCCGCGGGCGTCGCCTTCGCCGGCACCGGCGCCTTCGCCGCGGGCTTGGAGGCGCCGGTGAACGTCACCACGATCTCGCCACCGTTGCTTTGCACGTCGAAGGGGTGCGGCTCGCGCAGCTCGATCACGACGCGCGCGGTCTTGGGGTCGAACTGGCCCGTGCGGATCTTCCGCGCCGCGCCGGCGCCCTCCGATTCCCGCGCAACCGCGGGCCCGAGCTTCGTGCCCGGCAGGTCGAGATAGACGCGTGGCGGCGTGCCGCCGTGCGCCGGGATGCTTCGGGCGACCGGCTCGACGCCGACCGAGAGGCGCAGCTCGACGCCGGGCGTCGGCCCCTCGCGGACGACCACGTGCTCGAGCAGCGCGGGGGCCAGGGTCGCGGCCGGCGCGTCCGCACACACCCCGGTGGCGCCGAGCATCGCGCTCGTCGCGATCACCAGGATCTGCCGCACGAGGAGTCCCACGACCGGTGTCGTAGCAAGCCCGGCGCCAGGTGCGTCGTGCGTTGGACGTTGGCCGCCACGGATCGTGACGCCAAGGCCGGCGACCAGCGTGTCAACCGATTGACGCAGCCCGGAAAACCGGGCGTTCCCGTCGACCCGGGCGGTGGCACTCACCTTGCTGCGCCCCGTGGGCATGAAGACGCGCGCGATCCTGTTTGGTGCCGCCGCAGCCGCCCTCGCGATCGCGAGCGCGCAGGCGGCGGTGATCTGCAAGAAGAAGAGCGGCGCCATGATGGTCCGCGACACGGTGTGCAAGGCGAAGGAGCTGCCGGTCGAAGTCACCGACCTCGGCATCGTCGGCGAGAAGGGCGACAAGGGCGATCGGGGCGACGTCGGACCGGGCGGGCCGCTGCTCACGACGTTGCCGCCCGGCAAGACGCTGACCGGCGTCTTCGGCGGCGGCGCGGAGAGCCCCACCACCACGGCCGCCGAGTCGGCCATCTCGTTCGCCTTTCCGCTCGCGTCGTCGCCGACCAAGCACGTGATCGCGCCGGGTGACCCGCTGCCGGTCGGCTGCACCGGAACCGTGATGCTGCCCGCGGCGAACCCCGGGCACCTCTGCATCTTCGTCGGCTACGGCCTCAACACGGACACCTACGACGCCTACAGCCCGTACGACGGCGTCAGCAGCTCCGCCGGCGACTTCCGCCGCGGGGCGGTGGTCTACGCGAATCCCGCCGCGTCCGGCTTCTACGAGTTCTCCGGCACCTGGGCCGTCACCGCTCCCTGAGCCGGCGTACGCGGTCCGCGATCGCGGCGCAGCGGCATTCCCGCGTCGCCGGCGGCGGCGTCTCCCCTGCAGCGCCGGGCCCGATGCCTGGCGTGCGCCTTGCACCGCGTGATCGCACGATGGCGATCCGCCGCGCGACGATCACGCTGGTCCTTGGCGTCCTCCTCTGCACGTGCCTCGCCCGCGCCGGGTCGCCCGGCGACGGCGGGGCGGACGGCCTCATGGGTGGCGCACCCGCGGCGACGCCGCAGGTCGATCCGCGTCTCGGAGCGATCGGCGGCTCGCAGGAGCTCTACGATCTCGCGCAGCAGGTGATGAACGAGCTCGTCCAGCAGTACGGCGGCGATCCCGACAAGATGAGCCAGGCGCTCGCGCGCGCGAAGAACGATCCCGAGGGCTTCGCCAAGTCCCTGAGCCCCGCGACGCGCGCCCGCTTGAAGGCGCTCGCGAACAAAGTTCCGGATCCCGACTCCGGACGATAGGCCCTATCCGGCCTTCCGCGCCCGCACGCCGATCGAGAGCTGATACTCCGGGTCCGTGTGCTCGAGCTCCTCGCGCGTGAGCTCGTCCGACGCGAGCCCGTGCAGGTAGGCGATCGACGTCACGACGTTCCCGAACGCCTCGACCTCCAGCGTCCCGCCCGCGAACGCCTCGGCGACGAGGCCGCGCGCCGACACGCGCGTGAAACCCCACGCCCAGCGATCGCCCCAGTCCTCGTGCGGGCTCGTCTGGCTCATGCCCGGCACGGTGGCGAGCAGCACGCCGCCCGGCTTGAGAATCCGGTGCAGCGTCCGCAGCGCGCCGCGCACGTCGTAGATGAGCTGCAGCGTCTGGGTGACGATGGCGCAGTCGAACGTCGCCGACGGGATGTGGTCGGCCGTGACCAGGTCGCCGACGATGGTCGCGCGCGGATCGTCGGCCTCGAGGCACAGCACGTCGCGCGACGTCACGCGGTCGCCGCCGAAGCGGCACGTGTAGGTGTCGTCCTTGATCTCGAGCACCCGACCGCGCACGTCGGTCGCGTGCCGGGCGAGGAACGTCTCGATGTACCAGCGATCGATCGGCAGGCCGCGATCGAAGCCGTACTCGCGGCTGATCGGCGTGAGGCGCCGCAGGCTTCCGAAACGCACGAGCCCCACGGGGGGCACGTACTCGCGCCGCTCCCATTGCGCGCGCAACCATCGGCGTGTGCCCTCCGGAAGCGTCCGCTTCGCGAGCCAGCGCATGCCCCCGGTCGCCGTCATCGCACCCACTCGTCGAGCCAGCGCTCGAACTCCTCGCCCGGCAGGTTCGGCACCTCCACGCGCGGCAGATCGAAGACGTCGGCGCGGGCGGTGACGGGCTTGCATGCGCTGCCGCACGCGATGCGGAAGCCCGCCGCACGCACGAGCGCGATCGTGTCGGGCGTGTGGTCGCCGTGCGGGTACGAGAAGTGCTCGACGGGCGTGCCGACGATCGCCTCGAGTCGCTCCTTGCTCGCGCGTACCTCGCGCGCCTGCTCGTCGCTCGCGAGCCCGCCCAGGTACGAGTGGCTCACCGTGTGCGCGCCGACGCGAACGAGCCCGTCGCGAGCGACGGCGGCGAGCTCGGATGAGGAGAGCGGCCGGTGCGTCGCGCGCGGGCGCGCGTCGGCGCCGGCCCATGTGCGCAGCTCGCGCAGCGTGCGCTGGCGCTCCTGTCCGGGGAGCCGCCCGATCCGCCGGTGGAGCGCCAGATGGAGCGCGCGACGATCGCCGTCCGTCTCGCGCGACCACGAGAACGGCCCGCCGCCGATCTCGAGAAAGAGCGTGTCCGGAACGCTCGGCGACGCCAGCACGATGCGCTCGAGCTCGTCCCACCAGAACTCGGCTTCGCCGTCGAGCCCGCTGGTCGTCACGAACAGGGTCGCGGGCAGCTCGAGCTCGTGCAGGACCGGGAGGGCGGCCGCCTCGAAGTCCGCGTACCCGTCGTCGAACGTGACGACCACGCTGCGGCGGCGGCGGCCGGCGACGACGTCGCCCGCGAGCGTGTCGAGCGTCACGACGTCGCGTCCGAGCAGCACCAGCATCTGCTCGCGGAAGTTGGCGGGGCTCACGCAGAGTGACCAGGGGTCCGGAAATCCCTCGGCCACGCGGTGATAGAGGAGCACGACCGACGCGCGGCGCAGGCGGCTCCGCGCCCGGCGTGCCGTGCGGCGGATCGATCGCGCCATCGCCCGCAGACCATCCGGCGCCACCACGCCCGTCATCCGGCGATCCTGCGCACCACGCTGCGGCGCTGGAGATAGAAGATGTGCTCGCGGAGGTATTCGGTGCTCGTGTCGACCGACTCCTCGCGCCAGTCGAGTCCTTCGAAGGCCCTCACGATGTCCTCCTTGCGCAGCGCCAGATCGGGGATCCCCCGCCAGGTCCCGATCTCGCGCGTCTCGGGTGCGAAAGGCGTGAACACGACCAGGACCATGCGCCGCCCGAACGAGTGGACGGCGTTCTCGAGGATCGCGCGCCAATCCGGATTGTGCTCGAGCACGTGACGCATGAAGATGCAGTCGGCGTCCGAGCGATACGTCCGCAGGTCGACGACGCGGTCGATGCCGAGGCTCGGGCTGCCGTCGACGGCGCGATAGGCGCTGCGCGTGACGAAGCGCCGCGCATACCCCGTCCCCGCCCCCCAATCCTCGATCGTGCCGTGGCCGTCGAGGAAGGCCATGCCCTTCTGGTACGTGACCTCGTCGCCGTACGGGAACGGCGCCCGATTCGCGTACTGCCAGCGGCCGACCAGCGTCGCCTTCCATTCGGGCGTCGGCTTCACGGCGCGCACGCCGAGCACGACGGCGAACGTCGCGTCGCGGTGCTCGAGCTCGCGCGGCCGCAGCTCCTCCGCGGCGAGACCGTACAACGCGGCGGCGGCGGCGAGCACGTTGCCGCAAGGTTCGATGGCGAGCTTCGAGGCGGGGAAGGTCTCCTCGAACAGCGTCTGCGCCGACAGCGGCGTGAAGTGCCAGTACGTGTCGTGCGCCGAGCCGGGACCGACGTTGCCGACGCCCGGCAGCGTCGCGAGCAGCACCCCGCCGGGTTTCAGGACGCGGTACAGGGCCTTCACGAACGGCCGCACGTCGTAGACGCGATCGAGGGCCTGGCCGACGACGACGGCGTCGAAGCGCCCCTCGGGAAGCTGGCTCAGGCGAAAGCGCGTCGTGTCGTCGAGGGCGATCGCGGTGCGCCCCGTGATGCCGTGGGGGCGCAGCGCGACGCCGTCGCCGACTTCGAGGACGTCGCCGCGCACGTCGTCGGCGTGGCGCGCGAAGAACCGCACCGCGTAGTGCCGGTCGATGCTCGTGCCGCGATCGGCCCCGTGGCGGCGGCCGAGCGGCGCCGTGCGCCGGAGGCTCCCGAACCGCACGAATCCCACCGGCGGCGTCCAGCGTCCCCCCGACCACCGGCGCCGGACGGCACGAAAGAGCGGGCCCGGCAACACCGCCTCGAGCACGCGGACGCCGATGCGCAGGGCCCGGCGCATCGCGTAGCGGAGCCGGATGCGCGAGCCGTAGCGCAGCGGGTGATCGTACGGCAGGAGGTTCTTGCGGAGCGCAGCAAGGAGGGCGTCGTCCCCGATGCCCTCGTGGCCGAGGTAGCCGCGCAGCCACTGCAGGAAGACCCGCCGGGCGGGGTGCGGGAGCGCGGGATGATAGCGGCCGTCCCGCAACGCGCGCGCGCAGCACGAGTCCTCGTGCTGGCGGTAGCGATCCGAGCACGTGCCCGTGACGAAGATGCGCGCCTGCAGGAACATCTTCGCCAGGAACACCTGGTCTTCGTACGGACCGCGGAATTCCTTTTCGAAGGCGCCGATCTGCGCGAACGCCTCGCGCCGGACGAGGATCGAGCAGATGCCCGGCATGGTCCCGCCCTCCTGCTCGAGCGCGAGCGTCAGCAGGTGCGGCGGCTCGACGATCGTGTCGGGCGCCACGCCGAGCTCGCCGTAGTGGTCGCGGCGCGCATCGTCGGCGTTCCCCGTCCATCCGTACCAATACTCGGCCGGCCCGTAGGCCATCGCGACGTCGGGGTGCAGCTCGAGGATGCCCACCTGCATCGCGAGCTTGTGCGGCAGCCACACGTCGTCGGCGTCGAGAAACGCCACGTAGTCGCCGCGCGCGTGGCCGACCCCGAGATTGCGCGACGCGCTCATGCCGAGGTTCGCGTGACCGGGATGCTCGTAGTAGCGAACGCGATCGGGATGGCGCTCGGCCCATCGGCGCGCGATCGCCGTGCTGCGGTCGGTCGAGCCGTCGTCGACCAGCAGGAGCTCCCAGTTGCGCCACGTCTGTGCGAAGACGCTCGCGATCGCCTCGTCGATGAAGCGCTCCGCGTCGAGGAAGATGATGATCGAGGTGACGAGCGGCTCGCGTCTCATCGCGCGGCACCTCCGGCCGTCCGCGGCCCATCGAGTGCATGGAGCCGCGCGAAGAGCCCCCCGCGGCCGAGGAGCTGGGACGCCGGGCCCTCGTCCACGACGCGACCCGCGTCGAGCAGCACGACGTGCGCCGCGGTCTCTATCGTCGCCGGACGGTGCGTCACGACGATGACGGTGCGCCCGCGCCCGAGCTCGGCCACGGCGCGGCGGATCGCGTCGGCGGAGATCGCGTCGACGGCGCTCGTCGCTTCGTCGAGGATGAGGATGTCCGGATCGCGCAGGAAGGCACGCGCGAGCGCGACCCGCTGGCGCTCGCCGCCGGAGAGTCGCACGCCGTCGTCGCCGACCCGGGTCGCGTACCCTTCGGGCAGCGCCTGGATGAACGCGTCCGCGGCGGCGTGCCGGGCGGCGGCGCGGAGATCGTCCTGCCCCACGATGCGATCGCACCCGTACGCGATGTTGTCGGCGACGCTCGCATCGAGAAGCGGGATGTCCTGCCCGACGAGCGCGATGCGGGCCCGCCAGGTCCCGAGGTCGAGATCGGGCAACGGCACGCCGTCGACGGCGATCCGCCCCGCGGTCGGCTCGACGAGCCGCAGGAGCAGCCGGACGAGCGTCGACTTGCCCGCCCCCGACGGTCCGACGATGGCCGTCGTCGCGCGGGCGGGGATGTGCAGGCGCACGCCGTCGAGCGCGCGCGTCCCGTCGTCGTAGGCGAGGACCACGTCCTCGAGCGCGATGCCCGTCGCGAGGCGCTCGAAGCGTCGTGTTCCCGATCGGACGATCGCGCCCTCCCGCGAGGCGACGAGCTGCATCACGGCCGACGCCGGCGCGAGCGCCGCGGCGAGACTCACCCGGCCGCTGTCGAGCTGCTGCATCTGCGGATGGAGGCGATAGAGGATGGCGAGAAACGTCAGGACCGCCGGGAGCTGGCCGGGAGCGGCGAGCGCCGACCAGACGACGGCGAGCATGAGCGCCGCCACCAGGAACTCCGAGGCCGGCGGCACGATCGCCTGCAGGACCTGCAACCGCCGAAACGTCCGGCGCTCGGTGTCCGAGCACGCCTCGAAGCGCCCGGCCTCGAGGCGCTCCCGGCCGAAGACGTGGATCGTGCGCAGCGTGCGCAGGAGCTCCACCATCCGCTGTGCCATCGTCTCCCAGGCGCTCTTCTCGGCGTGTCCGAGCGCGTCCACGCGGCGCGCGAGCAGACGCACCGCGAGCGAGGTCGTTCCGAGCGCGAGACCCACGACGAGCGTCATGCGCCACGAGATCCAGACGAGCCCCAGCGCGAACACGGCGACTTTGCAGAAGCGGGTCGCGATGCCGGCGAGGGTCCCGACGGCGGCGGCCGTCTCCCAGGTCTGGCTCTCGAGGAGATTGAGCCACGTGCCGGTGTCGCGCCGGGCCACCCATTGCTCCTCGGCGCGGAGGAGATGGGTCACCACGTCGCAGCGCAGCTCGTGCGCGAGGCGGCTCGTCAGCCCGCCCAGGAGCGCGCCGTGCGCGAAGACCATCGCGTTTCGCAGCGCGAGGAGACTGAAGAGGCAGAGCAGCACGGCGCGCACGCGAGCGTCCGGCCCGAGGCTCGCGAACGGCGCGATGACGAGCGTGCCCAGCCGTCCGCCGACGATCGTGTCGGGCTGCGACGTCTCGAGCGCCTGCACGAGGGGCATGAAGAGCCCGAGCCCGAGGCCTTCGCTGCACGCCACGCCGATCCCGAGCGCGACGATGACGGCGACGCGCCCCGGGTGGCGACGCAACAGGGGCGTCAACGTCTTGACCGATGTCCACTCGCTGGTCACGCGGAGACCCGAGCGGCTATCGGCCGGAGAGCGCCATTTCTTTAACGCCCGGGCCGCGGCGAGGCGCCCCTGCCCCGATCATCTCCACGAGGGCATCCCGACAGCGCGCAGCGAGACGGTCGGGATCGTGCTCGGCCGTGACCCACGCACGCCCGGCACGGCCCAGGCGCGCGCGTAGCGCGGGATTGCGTGCGAGGGTCACCATACGCTCGGCGAGCGCGGGGACGTCGAGCGGCGGCACCAGGAGCCCGGTCTCGCCGTCGCGCACGAGCTCGCGCGGCCCCCAGCGATCGACGACGACCACCGGAACCGCCGACGCCATGGCCTCGAGGATGCTGCGCCCGAGTCCCTCGGGCCCGCGATTCGGCTGCACGAGCACATCGAGGCCGGCCATCACGCTCGCGACGTCCTCACGCGCACCGAGAAAGGACACCTGCGGCTCGATCCCGAGCGTGCGCGCCTGCTCCAGGAGCGCCGCCTCGAAGCCGAGCCCCGCTTCGGTGCGATACGGCGATCCACCGACGATCACGAACCGCGCTCGCGGGACCTCGCGGACCACGCGTGCGGCGGCGTCCAGGAACAGGTCCTGACCCTTGAGTGGCGTCAGCGCGCCGACCACGCCGAAGCGGATCTCGTCCGGCGCCTTCGCGAGATCGGCAGCCGCGCGCAGGCCGGGGCGGAAGCGTTCGAGGTCGACGATGTTGGGCACGACGTGGATGGGCGCGCGCGGCGGTACGAGCGGCCGGAACTCGCTGGCGACGTAGCGGGAGATCGCGATCGCGCCGTCGCAGCGCGCGGCCGCGAGACGCAGCAGGGCACGCGAGCGCGGCCGATCCTCCAGCCCCTCGCGCGCGTACCAGACGAGCGGGGTGCCGGACGATCGCCGCACGAGCGCTCCCAGCACGTGGGCCTTGATGCCGTTGGTGACGACGGCGTCGGGCTCGAGACGCCGGATCGTCCGGCCGAGCGCGGCGAGGACGCCGGGCGCGGACGCGGCCGCGCGCACGAGCGCGACCGGACCGATGCGGCGCCGCGCCCGCTCGCCCAACCCCGACAGGACGCGCGGCCACCGGACCAGCTCGACCGACGCGCCCGCTTCGCACGCGACGCTCGCGAGCGGCCCGTCCTCGGGCAGGACGAGCGTGAAGCGCAGCTCGGGCGTGAGGCGGCGGACGAGCTCCAGCAGGCTGCGCTCCGCGCCCCCGAGCTCGGCCAGCGTCGTGAGAACGACTATATGAAGGCGGGTCGCCTCCGGCGACCCGCTTTCTGCCCCCGTGCGCGCGACCGCTTCGCGGCCGCGCTCCGATGGGCGTCGGCGCCTCACGGCGCCTCCTCCGTGCGCGTCATGCCGTCGCTCGCGACGGTGCTGCGACCGCGCCGGCCGGCGCCGCGAGACCCGCGCGGCGGTACCATTCGACGAGGACGAAGCGCGACCAGACCTGCGCCCAGCCGAAGCGCGCGTCGCGCCGGCGGAACGCCGCCAGCAGGCGCACGCTCTCGGCGACGTCGATGCCGAGGGCGTCGTGCGCGTCGCGGTCGGCGAGCGTCGTCGCTACGTGCGGGGCGAGCGGACCGCGGAGCCACGCGTCCCACGGAAAGGCGAAGCCCATCTTCGCCCGACCCACGGGATGCGCGGGCTCGAGCCGTCGGAGCACGGCCCTGAGCATCCGCTTGCGCCTGCCGACACGACCCAGGTGCCACGCCGCCGGCAGCGTCCATGCCTGGCGCAGCACGTCGACATCGAGGAAGGGAACGCGCAGCTCGACCGAGCTCGCCGAGCTGAAGACGTCGGCGTCGTGCAGGAGCTGGTTGCGGAGGTAGAAGACGAGCTCCAGGTACGACACGCGGCGGTAATCCGAAGCCGACGGCGGCGGCGCGAGACCGACGCGCACCCCCGCGGGCAGCACGGCTTCCGGCGCCGGCTCGCAGCCGAGCGCACGCTGGAGGAGATAGGCCGGGACCAGGTCGCGCACGGCGCTCGCCGCGGCGATCTTGCGCCACTGCGCGACGTTGCCGGCGCCGGCGACCGCGAGCCCGCGCGCCAGCGGCGCCAGCCAGCGCGCGTGGGCGGCGAGGAACGGAGCCTTCCGGAACGTCGTGTAGCCGCCGAACACCTCGTCGCCCCCGAGGCCGGAGACCAGCACCTTGATCCCCCGCTCGGCGGCCGCGCGCGCGATCACGAAGGTGTTGACGCCGTCGGCCGTCGGCTGGTCCATCGCCGCGAGCGCCGCGGGCAGGACGCCGAGCACGTCGCCCGGCGAGAGCGAGACCACGTGGTGCCGGCCGCCGAGACGCAGGGCGGTGGCGCGCGCGGTCGCGACCTCCGAGAAGCGCGGGTCGTCGAAGCCGACCGTGAGGAAGTGCGGCTCCACGTAGCGGGCCGCGACGCTCGCCACGAGCGTCGAGTCGATCCCGCCCGAGAGCAGCACGCCCACCGGCACGTCGCTCACGAGGTGCGATTCGACGGTCCGCGTGAGCACGCGCTCGACGTCGACGACCGCGTCCTCCCACCCGACGTCGCCGCGCTCGGGCTCGCCGAGGAGGCTCTCGATCACGTGGACGGGACGCGGGTCGCTCTGCGCCCCGTGTGCGTCGACCTCGAGCACGTGCCCGGGCGGCAGCATGCGGACCTCGCGCGCGATCGTGTGCGGCTCGGGCACGGCGCCGAAGGCGAGGTACGCACCCAGCGCCTCGCGGTCGAGCGAGAGCGGACCCAAGCCCGCCGCGCGGACGGCACGCAGCTCCGACGCGAACACGAACGCACCGCCGACGCGGGCATAGAGGAGCGGCTTGATGCCGAAGGGATCGCGACCCAGGACGAGCCGGCGCGTACGGCCGTCGTAGAACGCGAACGCGTACATGCCCCGGAGCCGGGGGAGCGTCGCCGCCGCACCGAAGCGCACGAGGACCGCCAGCAGCACCTCGGAGTCCCCGCGCGAGCGGAACGGGTAGCCCGCGTCGGACAGCTCGGCACGCAGCTCGCGGAAGTTGTAGATCTCGCCGTTGAAGACGAGCCACGAGCCCGTCGCCGGATCGCGCATGGGCTGGCTCGCGTCGGGCGTGAGATCGATGATCGCCAGGCGATCGAATCCGAGCACGAGCGACCGCGGCCCGGTCGGCACGGCCACCGTGCACGCTTCGTCGGGGCCGCGATGCTGCTGCGCGGCGACCATGCGCCCGACCGCCGTCTCGAGGAGGCGGCTCTCCCCGTCGCCCCAGATGCCCGCGATGCCGCACATGGCGCTACGCCGCCTGCCGCATTGGGAGCTTCGCCCGGCACGCCGTCCACACCTGGTCGACCGTGATCGCGGTGAGGCAGCGCAGGCCTTCGCTCGTGCACTCGGCGAGGTAGCAATTCGCGCACGGCACCGCATCGTGGCGCAGCACGACGTGCGCCGCCCCGTAGGGATGCCAGCTCCGCGCCAGCTCGCGCGCCCCGAAGACCGCGACGCACGGCGTGGCGACCGCCGCCGCGAGGTGCATCGCGCCCGTGTCGTTGCCGACGTAGAGGCACGCCCGGCGCAGCGCTTCGGCCGACTCCATGATCGACAGCTCGCCTGCGAGCGACGTCCAGCGGCCCGCGGGCCAGCTCCGCGCGACCGTCGCCGCGACGCGCGCCTCGTCCGCGCCTCCCACGATCGCGACGTCGGCACCGTGCGCGACGATGCGTGCGCCGAGCTCGCCCCAGCGCTCGACCGGCCACCGCTTGGCACCCTGCTTCGAGCCCGGGCACATGGCGACGAGCGGCCGTGTCTGGCCGATGCCGCGCGCGGCGAGGAGCGCCGCCACGCGCTCGGCATGCGCCGTGCCGAGGGGCAGGTCGAAGCGCGGGGCGCCGGCGGCGGCACCCGCACGGCGCGCGACGTCGAGCAGCCGGTCGACCTCGTACGGGTACTCGCGCCGCTCGCGGCGCAGGCGCCCGAAGAAGGTGGCCTTGCTCGCGCGACCGCCGACGAACCGCCGTGCGCCCGCGAGCGCGAAGAAGAGCCGATCGCGCAGGAGCCGTAGACCCGAGTCACGGTCGCTCCCGAGGTGCACGACGAGATCGGGTCCGAACGCGCGCACCCGCCGGAGGATCTCGCCCCGGCCCCGCACCGTCGCGAGCTCGCGGGCCCGATACGTGACGACGTGCGCAAACCATCCGAAGTCGCGCAGCACCTCGTCCGTCCACACGACGCCGTCGCCCTCGTTCGCCGTCATGAGCGCGAGCTCGGCCGCCGGGAAGGCGTCGCGCAGGGCGTGGATGGCCGGCAGCGCGACGATCGTGTCGCCGAGCGCGCCGCAGCGGTAGACGAGGATGCGGCGGGGTCGCCTCATGCGGCGGCGCTACGACGCACCGGGACGGTGCGCTCGAGCGTGTCGAGGATCTCCGTGAGGCGCGCCTCGTACGAGTAGCCCGAGCGCAGGCAGCGCGCCCGCCCCCCGGCGGCGATGCGCTGTCGTGCCGCGTCGTCCGCGAGGTAGTGATGCACCTTGTCGACGAGATCGTCCGCGCCGTCGAAGAACGCGGCCTCCTCCCGGTCGACGAAGTGGGCCTCGTGCTCGCTCGTGTGCTCGGCCAGCATGAACGCCCCGCAGGCGGGAATCTCGATCGACCGCTGCGTGATCGCGTCGCCGGCGACCGTCGAGAGGAGGCCGAGGTTGATCTTGGCGCCCGAGATCGCCTTCGCGTAGTCGTCGCCGTAGATCGCGCCGGGCACGCAGGCGTCGCGCAGCGGACCCGAGCGCACGCGCTCCCAGCCCGGGCCGCACACGCGCAGCCGGATCGGCAATGCCGCGAGCGGCTCGAGGAGCCGTTGCCGCGACCGCTCCCACCGGCCGATGAACGATACGTCGCTGCCGAGCACGTCGTGTTCGGCCGCAGTGAGCGCCACAGGCCGATGGATCTCGGAGTCGTAGGCGTTGCCGGAGAGGACGATCTTGCGCGCGCCGGTCGCGCCGAGCAGCGTCGCGTTGTGGCGCTTGGTCGTCGCGACGAGGTCGTAGTGCGGCATCGAGCGCCACAAGTGCCGTGACGAGTTCTCGCGCAGGAGGTAGTTGTCCGGCGAGTAGTGGACGAGCCAGCGCACGCCCGCGCGTCGCGCGGCCGCGAGTGTCGCGGGCGTGACGAAGATGCCCTTGTCGACCCACATGACGTCGGGGGCGGTTGCGAGCGCTTCCTCGAGCGCATGGTTGTAGTCGCGCACCATGGGGCCCATGCGCAGGTGCCACTGCACCCGGCGGGCGAGCCCCTCGTAGCCGCGGACGAACGGCAGGTAGTCGACGGGGATCGTCTGGTGGCCGAGGCGTTCGAGGACGTGCCGACGCAGCTCGCACGTGTCACCCGAGGTCAGGGGTCCGGTGTAGAGGATCTTCATGCGCCCTCCCGCAAGCGACGTCGCTCGCTGATGGTTTGGACGGCGGCCGCGAGCCGCGCGCGGGCGCGCGCCACCGTGTAGTAGTCGACTGCGGTCCACGCCTCGGCGCGCACGGTGGCGGCGAAGCGCTCGTCCTCGAGCAGGCGGCGGCACGCCCTCACGGCGCCGTCGACGTCGTGCCAGCGTACCGTCGTGTGGGGAAAGAGCGTGCGGTGGGTCTCGAGCTCCTCGCTCGTCACCATCGGGATGCGCAGGCACGCCGCCATCATGGCCGTGCGGCCCTGGATCACCGCGTGCGGCAGCGCGAGCGCGAGGCGGCAGGACTTCACCAGGTCGAGGAAGCGCCCGAGGGGGCGCACGTAGGCGCGCACCTGCACGCGCCCCGCGAGCCCGAGCTCGCGCAGCATGGCGCGGGTCTGCCGCTCCTCGTCGTCGTCGTAGCAGAAGGCGAGACCTTCGAGGCGCGGCCGCTCCGCCACCAGGCGGCGGAAGGCGAGGAAGGTCGTGATGGGGAGTTGGCTCGCGGGCCCGCAGAACCGCGTCGGCGCGGAGAGCAGGACCACGTCGTCGCGTCCGGCGGGATCGGTCGCCATGGCACCGAAGCGCTCGGTGTCGACCGGGACGGGCATGTGGAAGACGTGCGCCGCCGGCGCGAGCGCCGCGTAGACGCTCGCGGTGTCGCGCAGCATGACGCCGATGGCGTCGGTCGCGGCGAGCGCCGCCAGGTGCGTCGGCACGTGTCGCGGCTCGACCTCGCGCCAGAAGCGGTCGAGCGGGCCAGGAAAGAGGATCGCCGGCACGTCGGAGCGCCGGCGGATCTCGAGCAGCCGCGCCGGCGGCACCTCCGTCCAACCCCACTCCCACAGGAGGAGATCCGCGCGCGCGAGCGCCGCCCAGTCGATCTCCGACTCGGTGCCGAAAACGATCGGATCCTCGTCGAGGAGGCCGGCGAACGCGTCGAACTCCGGCAGGACCGCTCCGGCCCCGCTGCGCCCGCGCGCCAGCTCGTAGCCGGCGGTGAGCACCTGCTTGCCGAAGGTGCGCAGGCGCGGCCGCGGGCGATTCAGGAGGATCGCGACCTTCATGCTACCGGCTCCGGGATGCCGGCCGGCAGCGGCCCCGGACGAGCGCGACGCCACACCTGCGAGAGGACGCCGCCCGCGACGGCGATCACGACGAGCGTCTGGAGGAGGGTCGCCACGCAGTGCTCGAAGTCGCGCTCGACGCTCGGGACCACCTGGGTCGCGAACAGGGCCAGCATCGCGGCACGACCCGAGGCCGGCAGCGCGTCGCTCCACCGATCGACCAGGCCGAGCAGCAGCCCCCACACGAGCGCACCGAGGGCGACGGTGTACGCGCCGCCCGCGTGGTAGAGGTCGCCCGGCATCGACGGCGCGATCGCCGCGTCGCTCTCGATGCCGCTGTCGAACGACCAGATCGTGCGCGCGAACTCGGGGCCACGATCGGAGAGCGCCTTCGTCGGCAGCACCGCGCGCGGCACGAGCCCGCGCACGAAGGCGTCGCTCACGACGGGGTCGTCGCGGAACGGGAACGCCGACGGGACGAGGTCGATCGTCAGCAGCAGCGAATCGAGCCCGTGGAACCGGCGGATGGCGACCAGCCATCCCGGATCGGGCTCGACGATCATGTCGTCGTCCGAGCCGGTGACGCCTTCGGCGACGTGGCCGATCGGAGCGCCGCCCCAGAGCACGTCGCGATACGCCTGCGTCACGTTGCCGCCCAGCACGAAGAGCGGCAGCGCGGCCGCGGCCACCATCACCTGGCGGCGCGGCAGCCGCCCGCGCGCGCACCACCACGCGAGCATGGGAATCAAGACGACGGGCACCAGGTGCTCGCGATACGGGCTCACGAGGAAGCGGACGAGCGCGGGCGCGAGGACGAACCAGCGCACGCGTGGATCGGTCGTGCGATCGGTCTCCCCGGTGACGTGGTCGGCCCACGTGGCCGCGGCGGGAATCACCCACAGGCTGCCGGCGATGCCGAGCGGCGTCACCAGCGTGAGCGGTACGCCGAAGGGGCCGACCGACAGGATGAAGCACGCCGTCGTAGCGACGAGGAGCGCGGCGCGGCGCCGTGTGCTCCCCTCGCCGCCGAGCACGCCGACCCCGCGGAGGAGAGCGGGCGAACGCAGGCGTCCCCAGAGCGCGAAGCCGAGAACGACGCACGCCCAGTAGACGAGGCTCAGCAGGAGCGCGCGGTCGACGGTCGTGGCCGCCAGATCGGCGAGTCGGAAGGTGTCGTTCCCGAACTCGACCGAGTCGACGACGAGCAGCAGAAAGCGGACGACGAAGTCGATCGCGAAGCCGAGCCACACGTAGCCCAGGAGCGAGGTCCGCATGGCTCGCCAGCCGCCGCGGCGCACGAGGGCGAGGCTCGGTCCCACGAGCCACGCGACGACGACGAGCGCGAAGAGGCTCCACGTCGTGCCGGTGCACGCGAGCCCGCCGTGATCGTTCAGCCGCATCGTCATCCGCCCAATCGGGCCACGAGCGATTCGTCGAGACAGCGCACGCCGTAGTCCCAGGACAGACGGGCGGCGGCGAACGCTCGGGCTCCCTCTCCCAGCATCCGGCGCGCGGCGTCATCTTCAAGCAGTCGGCTCGCCGCGAGCGCCAGATCGGCGTCGCGGCCGGCTGTCAGAAACGCCGACTCGGGGTCGGCGTCGATGCCTCGGTACGCCTCCGGGAAGCCCACCGTCGCCTTCCCGTACGCGAGGGCCTCGATCGTCTTGAAGAGCATCCCGGCGCCCTCGCGGACCGGCAGCAGCACGAGCGCGGCCCGGCGATAGACGGGCGTCAGATCCGCGACGAACCCGGTGGCCTCGACGCCGTCGGTCGCCGCCGCCAGGCGGCGCAGCGCGGGCGACATGCCGCCCCCGACCAGGAGCAGGCGCGCGCGCGGCCGCCGGTTTCGAATGGCCGGAAACACGCGGCGAAGGAGGCGCCCCGCCGCGTTGGCGTTGGGCGCGTACCCGAAGTTCGCGACGAACAGGAGCGTGTCGGGCTCGGGCGCGGTCGCCGCCAGGTTCGGGCAGGCGTCGACGTCGACCAGATTCGGCACCGTGACCAGCCGCGCGGACCCGCCGAGCGCGGCGATCTCGGCGCGCTCGCTCGCCGTCGGCACCCACACCTCGTCGGCGCGCCCGAGGTACTCGCGCTCGAGCCGCCGGACCGCGACCTGGTTGCAGAGCGGGCCCAGCTTCGCCGCCGGGCTCGCGACGGACCGCACCATCTCGCGCGCGAGGCGGATGTTGGAATCGGGACAGTTGGCGACGACCTGCAACCCCTCCGCCCGAAGGCGCGGCGCGTGGTGGCACCAGAAGGCCCGTACGACGACGGCCTGGGCGCCGACGCGCGCCGCCTCGGCGAGGATCGTCTCGTGCGCGCTCATGGCGTCGTACTGGTATGCGAACGGATGCGTCGTGCCCGCGCCGGTCGCGTACGAGAGCTTGCGCGCGATCGTCGCCCACAGGCTCCCGTCCGGCTCCTCGACGCGGGCGCCGCCGAAGGCGACGCTCGACGCGAGCGCGTGCACGGGTGCGTCGGCGGCCAGCGGATACGCCTCGCCCGCCCCGAAGTAGAGCAGCGCGGGGCGGACGCCGCGCCGCGCGAGCAGGTTGAGGATCTGCCAGTCCCGAAGATGCCCGCCCGTCGCGAGCGGATACGGCACGTTCGGAACGACGAAGAGGAGACGTGCTCCCATCCGTCGCTCACGCGACCGCGGCGAGCTCCCGCTGCACGAGGTCGCGCAGCCCCTCGCGCAGCGTCATGCGCGCCGTCCATCCGAGCTCGCGCCGCGCCCGTCCCGCATCGGCGACGAGGTGCATGCGCTCGATCGGCCGTACGCGCGCGGGGTCCTGCTCGACGCGCAGCGATCGCCCGAGCACCTCGGACAGGGTCGCGACCAGCTCGCGCACCGAGGTGCCGACGCCGGTGCCGACGTTGAAGACGGTCTCCGGCCCGGCGTAGGTCGCCAGGCGCGCGAGGGCGTCCGCCACGTCACGGGCGTGGACGTAGTCGCGTCGCGGCTCGAGGTTGCCGAGCCGCAGCGTGCCGCCGCGCCGGAGCGACTCCAGGATGTCCGGCAGCACGTGCGGATTCGTCTCGCCCGGACCGAACACGTTGAAGAGCCGCGCCGTGAGGATGCGCCGCGCGGAATCCTTCGCACGCTCGATGGCGAAGAGCTCCTCGCAGAAGCGCTTCGAGGCGCCGTAGACGTTCGAGGTCGCGATCGGGTCGGTCTCGGCGTGCGGCGCCGCCGACGGCGCATAGACGTCGGCGCTCGACGCGAACACGAGCCGCGCGTCGGGCACCGCCGCGAGCGCGTCGAGCACGAGCTGGGTGCCGACCACGTTCACGACCAGCGCCTCGCTCGGATGCGCGACGCAGTACGGAATGAAGTGGATCGCCGCCAGGTGGAAGACGACGGCGGGCCTGACGTCGGCGACCACGGTGCGCAGGAGCACGGCGTCGGTCACGTCGCCTCGCACCACGTGCAGGCGCGGATCGCCCAGGTGCGGGCCGAACCGCTCGATCGAGCCGCGCGACAGGTTGTCGAGCACGACGACCTCGCGCCCCTCTTCGAGCAGCCGCGGCACCAGATGATGCCCCACGAACCCCGCCCCACCCAACACCATCATCGGCCTCATGCGCACCTCGCCACGTGTCCGTAGACATCCATCATCCGGGCCATGACGGGCCCCGGGGTGTACCGGTCCTCGAGCAATCCGCGTGCCGCCGCCCGCAGGCGCAGGCGCGTGGCACGGTCGTCCAGGAGCGCCACGATGCGGTCGGCAATCGTGTCGTCCTCCTCGGCAACGAACGCCTGGACGCCGTCGTCGACGTCCATGCCCTCGACGCCCTCGCTGGTCGTCACGACGGGGACGCCGTAGGCCATCGCCTCCATCACCTTGATCTTCATGCCGCTGCCGCGTCCGGGGGCGTACGCCAGCACCGAGACGCGCCGGAAGAAGTCCTCCGGCGATGGGAGGTTCTCCTCGATCGTGACGCCGGGCGTCGCCGCGAACGGCGTCAGATAGCGCCGCGCGTTCCACCCCGCGACCAGCAGGCGGGCGTGCGGCGCGCGCGCGGCGACGCGCGGCCAGATCCGCGTCAGCAAGCGCTCGGCCGCCGAGCGCGACGGCGGCCAGTGCATCGAGCCGAGGAGCCCCACCACCGGCTCGTCGACGACCGCTTGCAACGGATAGAGGTCGAGGTCGAGCGCGAACGGGACGACCCAGCAGCGCGCGCCGTCGTTGACGCGACGGACGGCATCGAGCAGGCGCGACGTGAAGAGCCGCATCGAGTCGGTCGCGCGCAGGAGGCGATCGGTCGCACGCCGCATCTGCCAGAGCTCCTTTCGCTGGGCGAACGTCGCCGGCCGCGCGTGCTCGAGATCGATGACCTCCAGGTGGTGGACGTTGAGGAGGCTGCGCGGCACGCCGAGCCCGGCCCATCCCGACCAGAGCTGCTCGAGGTGCAGGACGTCGTAGCCGCGCGCGAGCTCGCGCCCGAGCGCGTCGCGGAAGCCGGGCGCGTGGATCATCTCGCTGAACGGCCGGCGCGCGTTGCGGAGCTTGCGGCAGAGCGGACCCGCCGTGCTGCGCAGCGGAAACGCGGCCCAGCGCAGCCGCCCGGCCGGTGCCACGGCCTCGAGGCGCCCGCGCGCCTCGTCGATCCGCGCCGCCGGCTCCTCGCTCACCGTGAGGCACGACACGTCGTGGCCGGCCGCGAGCAGCTGGCGTGCGAGGAGATGGAACCAGCGTGCGGCGGTGTCGCCGAACGGCAGCGGCGCGGCGGGAAGGACGAGGACGGCGCGCATCACCCGCCCGCCGCCTGGCGGTACGCCGCCACGGTCTCGGCCGCCACCGTCGTCCAGTCGAACTGCCGCACCCGTCGCAGGCCGCGCGTGCGCAGGTCGGTGCGCAGCGCCGCGTCGCTGGTGACGACACGCAGGAGCGCTGCCAGCTCGGCGACGCTCGACGGCTCGAAGAGGATGCCGGCGTCGCCCACGATCTCGGGGATGGCGGTGCGTCGCGATGCGACGAGCGGTACGCCCGTCGCCATGGCCTCCACGAGCTGGAAGCTGAACGACTCCCACAGCGACGGGTTCACGAACACCTCGGCGCCGCGATAGAGCGCCGGCAGGTCCTCCGGCGGTGCCTCGAGGAGCCGCAGCCGCCCCGAGCAGCCGAGCCCGCGCCAGCGCGCGCGCAGGGCCTCGTCGGCCGGCGTGCGTGCGGCCACCACGACGAGGTCGTGATCGGCGAGCGCGGCGCGCTCGAACGCCTCCACGAGCGTGTCGACGTTCTTGTGCGGATCGTATCCGCCGACGTAGAGCACGTAGGGTCGCGCGAGGCAGTGGCGGCGGCGCACGCCGGGATCGCCCGGCTCGGGCTCGGCGCGGAACTCGGCGGCCGGCGCGAGGTAGACGCGCGCCAGCTTCTCCGGCGCACACACACCGTGGGCGATCAGCTCCTCGCGCGTCGTGTCCGACACCGTGAGCACGAGGTCGGCGAGTCGCGCGTTCACGAGCTCGTGCTTCCAGTACCAGAGCCGGCGCTTGGGTGTCGGGAAGAGCCGCCGCCAGTGCGCCCGCTCGAAGGAGTTGTGCAGCGTGACGACGAGCGCGCACGGCTTCCAGCACGGCAGTCCGCGATCGGCGAGCGCGTGGAAGACGTCGACGCCCTCGGCACGCAGGCGACGCGGCAGCCACCAATCGTTCCACAGGGCTTCGCGCGGCAGGTCGGCGCGCACGACGCGCGCGTTCACCCCGGCGAGGTGTTGCGGACACGGGTCCTCGCGCGTGAAGACGACGAGCTCGACGTCGTCGCGCGCCGAGAGCGCGCGCAGGAGGTTCGTCGCGTAGCGCGTCCACCCGCGCGTCGCGGGAATGGAGAGCACGCGGCCGTCGACGCCGACGCGGAGCCGCGCCCGGCTCACGTCCCCACCTTGCGCAGCATGGGACGGAGCATCGGCCCGACGCCTTCCGTCCGCGCCCGCCGCCACGCGTTGCCGAGCCGCCACGCGAGCCGGCGCACGGCGTCGGCCGCCCGCCGCCGCGGACCGTCGTTCAGGCGCACGATCGTCTCGGCCGCCGGAAGCGCCGCGTGCGGCGCGATCCGTCCCGTCTCGACCGCGGCACAGAAGGCGGCGAGCGGCTCCACCTGCCGATCCCAGCCGAGCGCGCCGGTCGCGAGCGCGCGCGCGTTCGCGGTCGCGCGCCGGCGCCCCGGCGCGTCGCCGAGAAGCTCCGTCACCGCGGCCGCGAGCGCGATCGGATCCCCCGGCGGCACGACCCGGCCCAGGGCGTGCGACTCGACGGTGCGACTCAGCTCGTCGCCCGCCGACACCACCAACGGCAGCCCGCCCCAGATCATGTCGATCGTGCGCGTGCGCATCGAGAGCCGTGTCTCGAGATGATCGCCGTACGTGCACACGCCGACGTCGGCGCCGGCGTAGAGCGCGCCGCGCTCGGCGTACGGACGCCAGTCCGTGAACTCGGTGCGCGCACGCAAGTCGGGCGACCCCGCGACGACGTCGCGGATCCGCCGCGCGAGCGGCAGCTCGTCGCCCCCGACGCCGTCGATGCCCGCGAAGCGCAGGCGCACCTGTGGCACCGCCGCGACGATGGCCGGCAGCGCCTGGAGATAGGTCTCGACGTCGAACCACGGGTAGCAGCCGCCGCACCACAGGAGCACCGGATCGTGCGCGACGGCGTCGCGCGGGCGCTCGGGCGGTGCGGCCGCTGCCCCCGACGAGACGCAGAGCACGGCGTCCGTCCCCGGCGAGCGCGGACCGACGCGGCCGAGCATCGAGAGGATCGTGAGGTACGAGATGCGCTGGCTCTCGTTCGCACACAGGACCCGATCGGCGCGCGCGAAGGCGGCGAGGAACTGCACGGCCGTCGCGCGGTAGTCGCGGGCGACGCGTGCGCCCAGGCGCGGCAGGAGCGCCGTCGCCTGCGACAGGAAGCTCCCGAACGGCGACTCGTAGCCGTCGACGACGAGCGCGCGCGTGGAGAGCCGCGCCGCGTGGGCGGCGACCATCCGCGGGTGGGTGATCCAGACGTCGAACGGACCCGCCGCCCCGAGCGCATCCGGCGCGACGACGGGGAACCGCACGTCCGCCGGGACGGGCGGCGGCGCCGCGACCACGACGTCGTGACCGGCGCGCGCGAGCGCGCTCGCCATCTCGAGCACGCGCACCTGGAGCCCGGCCATGCGGCCGTCCGCACGGGCGAGCGGCTCATCGAGCGTGAACGCGACGCGCGCCACGTCCTACGCCTTGCCCCGCGGCACGGCCTCGTAGAGCACGATCTCCGTGCAGAGGTTCGGGAACCAGGCCAGCCACCAGCGGTGCCAGACGGGCGCGAGGGCACGCAGGATCGGGACGCGCGAGATCCGGCGCTCGAGCGGCACGCACACGCCGGTCGGCGTCCACGCGCGCACGACGTAGCCGCTGGCTTCGAGGAGACCTCGGCCCGACCCGAGCGTGAAGAAGCGCAGGTGCGTGCGATCGAGAATGCCGGTTTCCTCGTACTCGAAGGTGCCGCGGAAGAAGAGCGTCTTGCGGACCTGCCAGCACGCGACGTTCGGCAAGAGCACGATCGCGAGGCCGCCGGGCGCGAGCATCTCCCGCATCGCCCCGAGCGTCGTCCAGGGATCGACCAGGTGCTCGAGGACGTGCATGAAGAGCACGACGTCGAACGGGCCGTCGAGCTTCGCGCGCACGTGCGGGTCCTCGACGTCGCCCACCACGACGCGATCGGCGAAGCGCGAGGCGTGCGGCGCCGCGCGCGGGTCGACCTCGAGCGCCGTCACCGTGCAGCCGCGCGCGCGGAGCTGGGCCGAGAAGTATCCCGTGTGCGCGCCCACCTCCAGGACGTGGGCCCCCGGCGGCACGCGCGCGAGCACGGCCGTCTTCTCGTCGCTGAGCGGCGTCAGACCCGGCTCGGCGTGGTAGGCGAGCGCGGTCACGTGGAGCGCCGCGCGCGAGCTCTCGGTCTTGGTCAGCATGATGCCTCGCCCGGAAGCTCCGCACGCGTTGCCGCGCGCCAGCGCTCGCCCAGGGCCGACGACACCGCCCGCCGCTCGGCGGGCGTGAGCGTGCCCGTCCACGCGGCGGAGAGGAAGACGAGGCCCGCGACGGCGCCGGTGACCGCGAGCGCGAGCCACGACTCGACCGGCGTCACCAGGCGCAGGAGCACGATCCAGAGCGCCGCCGGCAGTGTCGCCTTCGCGACCGGCCAGTGGCAGCGCGCGAGCACGCGCCGCAGCGACACACCCAAGCGGCGCCGCACGACGACGAGGAAGACCGACTCCATGACGAGCATCGCCGTCGCCGTACCGGCGGCGAGCCCGGTGAGGCCGGCGGTGAGGATGCCCGTCACCGCGCACGCCGCGGTGACCACCGGGTAGATCGCCATGAAGATCGTGAAGATCCGCAGCTCGCCGACGCCCGGCAGCATCACGTGGGCAACCACGTTCTGGCTCTGCACGAGGCTGCCGACGAGGAGGAGGCTCATCACGACGTAGCCCTCCTCGAACCCGGGGCCCATCCACAGGCGCACGAGCGGGCCGCCGAAGCCGAGCAGCAGCACGACGACGCCGGCGTACGTCGTCATGAGGTAGCGCGTCGTGCGCAGGTAGAGCGACCGCAGCCGGCCACGCTCGCCGCGCGCCGCGAGCGCCGAGGTGGCCGGCATCACGATCCCGAGCCAGCTGTGCAGGAGCGCGCGCGAGTAGTTCGCGAGCCGCGCACCGATTTCGTAGGTCGTGAGCGAGGCGACCGGCAGCACGATGCCGATGAGGATGCGGTCGAGCTGGTGGAGGGTCGCGCCGGCGGCCGTCCACACGATCATGGCGATGCTGAAGCGTCCGATCTCGCGCAGGCGCGCGCGCCGGAAGCCCGTGAGCCGCACGCGCAGCCCCGCGATCCGGCGGTGCACGCACGCCCGCGCCGCGAGCCAGCCGGCGAGCGTGACGGCGAACGACGACCCGACCAGCGCGACCAGACCGTGCCCGGTGAGGACGAGCGCGATCGTGAGCGCACCGCGCGCGACGGTCGTCGCGACGCCGATGGCGTTGAGCACGTGGAACGCCTGGAGGCCGGAGAGGAGGCCGTTCCACACCGACATCGGGAGCCCGAGCGCCGTCTGCACGCCGACCACGAGCAGCACGATGCGAAAGGTCGCGAGGTCGTCGGGCGCGACCTGGAAGAGACGGCTCGCGCCGAGGGCGACGACCGCGAGCCCGAGCGCGGCCAAGAGCCCGAGTCCCGCGTACACGGCGTAGATGGTGCTCGTCGTCTCGTCGAGCCGCGTGTGCGTCTCGGCGTCGTCGTGCGCGAGCAGCGCTGCGGCTTCGTTCACCAGCGTCGGCGCGAGGCCGAGGTCGAGCACGCCCACGTAGCCGACGACGCCGGTCGCGAGCACCCAGAGCCCGAACTGCGTCGGACCCAGGTGGTGCACCACGAGCGGCATCGTGACGAACCCGACGGCGAGCCCGATCGCCGTCCCGGTCACGTTGGAGAGGGCGTTGCGAAGGAGCTTACGCCACATCGCGCGTCCGCCCCTCGGGCGCGACCGCGACCTCGCGCCCCGCGACGCGCCGGTAGACCGCAAGCACGCCCTCCGCCGCGCGGCGGATCGTGAACTCGTCCTCGACGCGACGGCGACCGTTCGTGCCCAGCCGCGCGCGCAGCGCCGGGGTCGCCAGCAGGCGCGCGATCGCGGCGCGCAGCGCGGTGGGATCGCCGGGCGCCACCGTGAGACCCGTCGTGCCGTCGAGGTTCACGTACTCGACGCCCGTGCCAAGCCGCGTGCTGACGACGGGTTTCTCGAACGCCATCGCTTCGAGCTGTACGATGCCGAAGGTCTCGCTGCGGTGGGTCGACGGCAGGACGAACACGTCGGCGGCCGCGAAGTACGGCCGCAGGTCCGGCTGCTCGCCGGCGAGCCAGGCGCGTCCCTCGAGGCCGAGCGACGAGATGCGCGCCTCCAGGCGCGGCCGCAGCTCACCGTCGCCGACGATGAGCAGCGTCGCGTCGAGGCCGGCGACCGCCTCGAGCAGCACGTCGAACCCCTTGTAGTAAACGAGCCGTCCGACGCCGAGCACGATCGGGCGCGTGCCATAGCGACGCCGGACGGCGTTCACGTCGGCCGCGTCGGCGCGCATGGCGTCCAGGTCGACGCCGAACGGGCACACGTGGCACTTCGCGGCGTAGTCCGGGAGCAGCGCGGACGTGGTCACGTGCTGGGGCGTCGCGACACAGATCGCGTCCGCGCGCGCCAGCAGGCGCCGGCTGAGTGGCTGATGGAGGCGCCCCAGCCAGCGCTGGCGGACGATGTCGGAGTGCCAGGTGAGCACGAGCTTCGTGCGACGCCGGCGCACGTGGCGCAGGACCGCGAGCTCCGCGATCGGATTCGGCGTGTGGAGGTGGATCACGTCCGCCGCCCGGCGGGCGATCTCGCGCGCCAGCAGCGGCGTCAACGACGCCGAGCGCACACGCCCGAGGCTCGCGGTGCGCGTCACCGGAACGCCCTTCACGACCTCGCGCACGGTGCGTGCGGTCGTGTTCGCGACCAGCACCTCCACGTCGACCGTGCGGCTGAGCTCGCCGCAGAGGCTCTCGAGGTAGGTCTCCATGCCGCCGCGGTACGGCGGGAAGAACTTCCCGACCTGGAGCACCTTCAAGCGGGGCGCACTCACGCCGCGTCTCTCCCGCCGGCTGCGGGCGTCCCCTCCGCGGGCGGCGTCGTCTCGATCGTGACGGCGCCGGCCGGCGCTCTCAGCGCGATCATCCGGCGCCGGAGGTGCGCCGCTCCGCGGAGCGCGGCGAGCAGCGCGGCCGACAGGATGAGGTCGAGCGCGAGCGTCGTCGGATCGAAGAAGTGCGCCGTGCGGGTGGCGTAGAGTCCCGCGCTGGCGACGATCGCGCCGAGGACGAGCGAGACGCCGAGCGTGCGCCACGGCCCGCGCGACGGGTCGCCGGGCTCGTCGCGATAGACGCCGCTCAGCAACAGGACGCAGAGCTCGAGCACGCCCGCGACCGTGGCGGCGCGCAGGACGTCGATGCCGGCGTTGGGCGGGAGCGAGCCGCCGTGGAGCGCCAGCACCGCGACGGCGTACGCGACGATGAGCGAGGCGGCGTCGGCGAGGGCGAGCAGCGCGTGCTGTCCGATGGCCGCCATGCCCGGAAGCCCCAGATCGTGGTAGCGGAGCTTGCGCACGCCGAGGAACGTCGCGAGCGCCACCGCGACCGCGACGAGCGCCGTATCGCGCGTCGCCGCCCGGGCCGTGAAGACCGCCGCGAGATTCAGGAGCAGGCACGCGGCATAGAGCACCAGCACCGCCCGGCGGTGCGAGAGGCCGAGCGCGAGCAGGCGATGGTGGATGTGGTCGCGGTCGGCCTGCATGATCGACGCCGAGACGAGCAGGCGGCGCAGCACGGTCAGCATCGTCTCCATGATCGGGATGCCGAGCGCCAGGATCGGAGCCATGAGGAGGACGGCCGTCGTTCCCTTGTGGGCGGCCTCGATCGAAAGCACGGCGAGCGCGTAGCCGAGAAAGAGGCTCCCCGAATCACCGAGGAAGATCGTGGCCGGGTTGAAGTTGAAGTACAGGAACCCGACCAGCGCGCCCGCGAGCACGCCGGCGAGGAGCGCGACGTCGGCGCGGCCAGCGAAGAACGAGATCACGCACAGGGTGGTGGACACGATGAGCCCGACGCCCGCCGCGAGACCGTCGAGGCCATCGATCAGGTTGAGCGCGTTGGTGATGCCGATCACCCAGCAGATCGTGACCGGCGCTCCGAGCCAGCCGAGCTGGAGCGAGGTGCCCGTGAGCGGATTCGTCGCCTCGCGGATCACGCAGCCGCTGGCGACGACGAGGCACGCGGCGACGATCTGCACGAGCAGCTTCCAGTGCGCGCCCATGCTCCGCACGTCGTCGACGACGCCGATCGCCGCGAGCAGCGCGGCACCGAGGGCGAGGAGCGGCCACGCGACACCGGCGTGGGTGAACGCCTGCGCGTCGAGGACGCCCATGCGTTCGGCCACGATCGCCGTGGCGACGAACGCGCCCCACACCGTGACGCCGCCCAGGCGCGACACCTCGACCTCGTGCACCTTGCGATGCCCGGGACGATCGATCGCGCCCACGGCGAAGCCCACCTGGCGCATCAAGGGTGCGGCGAGGCTCGCCACCGTCGCGGCGAGGAGAGCCAGGAGGACGATCGCGGTCATGGCGGAGGGACGACCCTCACGCGGCCTGATGCGCTCGGGATGCGGGCGGCGGTGACGGCGGCGTCACCTCGATCATCGTGCCGTGCGGGCCGTAGGGTTCGGTCTCGTCCTCGACGCCGTTCAGGACGACGCCCATGATCGACGCGCGCGCGTAGGCGAGACGTGCGCGGAGCTTCTGCAGCAGGCGCCGCGAGGTCTGGTTGCCGCGTGCCACCAGGACCACGCCGTCGACCAGCGTCGAGAGCACGACGGCGTCCGGCGCCGCGAGGGCCGCGGACGAGTCGACGATCACGTAGTCGAACTGCGTCGCCACGGCTGCGATCAGCGTTCGCATCTCGGGCGAGGAGAGGAGCTCGGTCGGGTTCACCGCAAGCGCGCCCGCCGCCACGATCGAGAGCGCGTCGCCGCGCGCCGCCTGCAGCACCTCGTCGAGGCAGCTGCGTCCGGCCAGCACCTCGGTCAGGCCCGGCTTTGCCGCGAGCCCGAACAGCCGGTGCGCGGACGGCCGCCGCAGATCGGCGTCGATCAGGACGACGCGCTCGGCGATCTGCGAGAACGCGATCGCGAGGTTCGCGGCGGTGAGCGTCTTGCCCTCGCCGTCGCGTGCACTGGTGACCAGGATCGTCCGCGGGGCCCCCTCCGGCTGCGCGAGCAGGAGCGAGGTGCGCACCTGGCGGTAGGCGTCGCTCGAGATCGGATCGGGCTGGCCGGAGACGACGATCGTCGTCCCACCCGGAGCGCGGCGGCGGCCGGCGAAGGGCCACGGCAGGAGCGGCTGCGCCGCGGCGGCGCTCGCGCCGAGCGGCACGACGCCCAGGCTCGGGAGCCGCCCGTACCGTTCGACGTCGTCGGCGGTCTTGAGGCTGTCGTCGAGGGCGTCGCGCACGAAGGCGAGCACGATGCCGGCCAGCGCGGCGAGCAGGGCCGCGAACGCGATGCTGCGCAGGCGTCCGGGGCCCGCGGACGCCGTCGGCGGGACCGCCTTGTCGGCGACGCTGAGGTTCGTCGCACGCACCTCGACCGCGACGGTCATCTCCTTCATGCGCGAGAGCACGCTCTCGTACAGGCCGCGGTTGGTCTCGACCTCGCGCGCGAGGATCGTGTACTCGACCGCCGCGTCCTTCTGCGCCATGGCCTGCGCCTTCTGCTCCGCCAGGCGCACGCGCAGCCGGTCCTCGGTGTCGCGCGCGGCCCGGTAGGCGTTGCGCACGGCGTCGGCGACGCGCCTGGTCTCGGCCTCCAGGTGGGCCCGCAGCGTGTCGGCCTTGCTGCGCAGCTCGGCGACGCCGGGATAGTTCGGCTTGAAGAGCGTCGCGATGCGCGCGTAGTCGCTCTCGGCCACGGCGAGCTGCACGTGCAGCTCGTGCAGGGTCGTGTTCCGCGTCACCTCGGGCAGCGCTTCCACGCCCTGGGTGTCGATCGTCCGGACCTCGGCCTCGAGCGCGAGCCGTTCGGCCTCCGCCTTCGAGAGCTCCTTGTTGAGATCGTCGAGCTGCTCGACGACGACGTTCTCCTTCTTCTCGTCGGTCGCGAGGATGCCCCTCTGCCAGCGGTAGTTGTTGAGCGCGGCTTCGGAGGTCTCGAGGCGCGCCTTCAGCTCGCCCAGCCGATCGCGCAGGAAGTCGAGACCGGCCTGGTTGATCGACGCACGCTGGCGCAGTCCCTGGCGCACGAAGGTGGCGACGTGCGCGTTCGCGATACGGGCGGCGAGCGCGGGATCGGCGGCCGCGTAGGTCACCTTGATGAGCCGCGTGCCGGGCACCGCCTCGACGTCGAGGCCCGCGAGGTAGCGGTCGACGAGGCCCGGATCGAGCTTGGCCCAATCCGTTTCGGGCCCGGCGGGAACGCCGCCGAGCAGGCGCTCGTGCCGCAGCCCATTGTCGCGGATCACGCGCTCGGCGAGCTCGCGGCTCTTCAGGTTCTGATAGAGCGTGCGCAGGTAGCGGGTCTCGTCCTCGACCGCCTCGGTGTGCATGCCCTGGATGTTCACCACCTGCGGATCGCGCGGCTCGACCTGCAGCGTCGTCGCCGCGGTGTAGCGCCGCGGCGTGCGCAGCGCGTCCAGCGTCGCGAACACGGTCACGACCCCCACCAGGGCGGCGATGAGCGCGGCGTTGCGCCGCGCCACGCCCGCGTAGTGCGCGAGGTCGATGCCCGGCAGGTCGTGCGTGGGCTCGGCGAGGTCGGTCATCACAGCACCGAAACGGCGGCTCCCACCCGGAAGATGCTGGTGAAGAAGAAGTAGAGCCCGTACGCGGCGAGCCGCGGCGCTGTCGAGCCGAGCTCGATGACGTCGCCGTTTTGCACGTACACGTCGTTCTGCTCGCCGCGCGCGATCGCCTGCAGGTCGACGTCGTAGAGCTGCTTCTCGCCGTTGACGCCGGCGCGGATGAGCCGCGCGGCGCTCATGTCGGCGGGAAACATGGGACCGCCAGCCGCGGCGATCAGCGCGAGCATGGTGAGGTCCTGGTTGATCTTGTAGGGGCCGGGTCTCACCACCCATCCCTGGATGAAGACGTTCCCGGCCTCGGGAATCATGATGACGTCGCCCGGCCGCACCGGCAGCGAGAGCACCACCTCGGTCATGGCCGCGCTCATGTCGCGGATGTTGAAGACGACGGGCTCGACGTTGCGCAGCATGCCGGGAACCGACACGGCGCCGGCGCCGCCCTTGGGCAGCCGCGCCAGGGCTTCCAGCTCGGCCGCGCTCGAGGCGCCGTGCGGAATGAACACCACCTGGCGGGACGCGTCGTTCGACGGGCCTCGGGCCATCGCGATCATGTCGAGTATGGTCTCGTTCGGGCTCGCGGGCTCGTAGAGGCCGGCCTTCAGCACGGCGCCGATCACCGCGATCTTGCGGCTGTGGTACTCGCGCACGAAGACCGAGACCTGGGGATCGTACATGATCGCCCCGAGCCGCGAGCGGACTTCCTGCCGGATCTGATCCTCGGTCCGCCCCCCAGCCTGGATCGTCCCGACCACCGGCAGGGCGATGATCCCGTCGCCGGAGACGCGGGTCGTGACGAACGCGAGCTCCTTCACGCCCGGGGCGGCGACCTCGATGATGTCGCCGGGGCCGACGGGCGTGTCGGTGCCGGGCCCGTTCTTCAAGCGCTCGTCGCGCAGGTGGACCAGGAGGTCCAGGGCGCCCTCGTCCTGCTGGCCGGAGACCAGGGGGGGAAGGGCCCGCATCGTCCCCGGCTCGCCGCCGGTCTGCGGCTCGGGGGCCGCCGGCGCGTGCTTCAGCGACGGATCGCCGCCCGCGGGCTGATGGATCGTCATGCAGCCCGTGAGGCCCACGACGGCTACGGCCCAAAGGAGGGAGGGAACGCGGAATCTCACAACCGCCATGTCGGCGCCCCGACCGTCCAACTTTAGACGGTTTCACGGTCAGGACCTTGACACGGCGGCTCCGGCGGATAGTTTTCGTCCGCTTAACCCCCGAACGAAAGGAAAGGAGCTACAGGCATGAAGGTGAGGCCCCTCCAGGACCGGGTCCTGGTCAAGCGACTCGAAGACGACATGGAGAAGACCAAGGGTGGGCTCTACATCCCCGACAGCGCCAAGGAGAAGCCCCAGCAGGGCAAGATCATGGCCGCCGGCAAGGGCAAGGTGAACGACGAGGGCAAGGTGCTGCCTCTCGACGTCAAGGTCGGCGACAAGGTGCTGTTCGGCAAGTACTCGGGATCCGAGATCAAAGTCGACGGCGAGGAGCTCCTCATCATGCGTGAGGAAGACATCCTCGGCGTCGTGGAGGGCTGAGGACATCATGGCAGCGAAGATCATCAAGTTTCACCAGGAAGCCCGCGACAAGATCCTGCGCGGGGTGAACGTGCTCGCCGACGCCGTCACCGCGACGCTCGGACCACGCGGCCGCAACGTCATCCTCGACAAGTCGTTCGGGGCGCCGAACGTGACCAAGGACGGCGTCACCGTCGCCAAGGAGATCGAGCTCGAGGACAAGTTCGAGAACATGGGCGCGCAGATGGTGAAGGAGGTCGCCAGCAAGACCTCCGACGTCGCCGGCGACGGCACCACCACCGCGACCGTGCTCGCGCGCGCCATCTTCACCGAGGGGCTGAAGATGGTCGTCGCCGGCCACGACCCGATGAGCCTCAAGCGCGGCATCGACAAGGCGGTCACCGCCATCGTCGCCGAGCTGAAGGAGCTCTCGAAGCCGACCAAGGACCAGAAGGAGATCGCGCAGGTCGGCACCATCTCCGCCAACAACGACCCCACCATCGGCGAGATCATCGCCGAGGCGATGAGCAAGGTCGGCAAGGAAGGCGTCATCACGGTCGAGGAGGCCAAGAGCCTCGAGACGCAGCTCGACGTCGTCGAGGGCATGCAGTTCGACCGCGGCTATCTCTCGCCGTACTTCGTGACCGATCCCGAGCGCATGGAAGCGGCGCTCGAAGAGGCCTTCATCCTCATCCACGAGAAGAAGATCTCGTCGATGAAGGACCTGCTCCCCGTGCTCGAGCAGGTGGCGCGCGCCGGCAAGCCCCTCCTCATCATCGCCGAGGAGGTCGAGGGCGAGGCGCTCGCGACGCTCGTCGTGAACAAGATCCGCGGCACGCTCCAGGTGTGCTCGGTGAAGGCGCCCGGCTTCGGCGACCGCCGCAAGGCCATGCTCGAAGACATCGCGATCCTGTCGGGCGGCCGAATGATCGCCGAGGAGCTCGGCGTGAAGCTCGAGAACGTGACCCTGAAGGACCTCGGCCGCTGCAAGCGGATCACGGTCGACAAGGACAACACGACGCTGATCGACGGCGCCGGCAAGAAGGCCGACATCGAGGGGCGGATCAAGCAGATCCGCGCCCAGATCGAAGAGACGACGTCGGACTACGACCGCGAGAAGCTGCAGGAGCGGCTGGCGAAGCTCGTGGGTGGCGTGGCGGTCATCAAGGTGGGCGCTGCGACCGAGGTCGAGATGAAGGAGAAGAAGGCGCGCGTCGAGGACGCGATGCACGCGACCCGCGCGGCCGTCGAGGAGGGCGTGGTCCCCGGCGGCGGCGTGGCGCTCATCCGCTGCCAGACTGCGCTCGACAAGGTGAAGGTCAGCGACGAGGAGCGCTTCGGCGTGGGCATCGTGCGCCGGGCCATCGAGGAGCCGCTGCGCCACATCGCCAAGAACGCCGGAGCCGAGGGCGCGATCGTCCTCGACAAGGTGAAGAGCGGCAAGGGCGCGTTCGGCTACAACGCCTACAGCGAGGAGTACGAAGACCTCCTGAAGGCGGGCATCATCGATCCGACCAAAGTCGTACGCACCGCGCTGCAGAACGCCGCGTCCGTGGCGGGGCTCCTGCTCACGACCGAGGCCATGGTCGCCGAGAAGCCGAAAGAAGACACGCCGATGCCGGGCGGCATGCCCGGCGGCGGCATGGGCGGCATGCCGGGAATGATGTAGGGCGCCGACCCGAGACTCCGTCTCGGGTCGGGGTCGGAGGGCGAGAGTGTAGCGTTAGTGGACGCGCGACCGGGGTGCCGCGGCCAGCGAAGCTGGCGCGGCAAACCGGGTACGCGCGGACCGCTAGCGCTACACGCCCCTGCCCCACCCCTCTCAGACGCGCGATCGGCGACCGATCGCTCAGCTCGACGGCGGCAGCGGGACGAAGCGGCGGAGCTTGCCCGTCACTTGGCGCTCGAGCGCTTCCACGCGCGTGACCGTCACCTCCGCGTCGACGAGGCCCTGCTCGGCGAGCGCGCTGCGCAGTGTGGCGGCGAGACGCTCCGTGTCGACGGCCGCCTGGGCCACCACGAGGACGTCGGCGCCGCGCGCCGTCTGACGCACCTGGTACTCGACGACGTGGCGGTCGCGTCCGAGCGGCGAGCGGAAGGTGAACGGATGGACCGTCGGCCCGCCGCGGTACGTGAAGCAGTCGTCGAGGCGACCCTGGATGTCGTCGATGCGGAGCAGGCCCGATCCGCACGGACAGGGACCGCCCAAGACGGTCACCTCGTCGGAGAGCTCGTAGCGGACGAGCGGCTGCGCGCGATTGACGAGGCTCGTGAGCAATATCTTCGCGGCGCGCTCGCCCGGTGGCACCGCCGCGCCGTGCGCATTCACCGGCTCGATCACGAAGAGGTCGTCGCTCAGATGGATGCCCTGCCCGGCGCTGCACGATCCACCCATGAGCCCCTCGGTCGAGCCGAAGCCGTTGAAGAGTGGCGCCCTCCACGCCTCGGTGACCGCCTTGCGGATCTCGGGCAGCACGGGTTCGGATCCCACGCCGACGAGCCGGGGGGCGATGCGCAGGCGGCCCGCCGATGCCTCGTGGGCGAGCTGGTGGATCATCGAGCTGTAGCCCGTGAGATAGACGGGCTGGATCGCGTTCAGCCGAGCAACGATCCGCCCGAGGGGCATGGTCGCCGGCAAGCGCTCGATGTCGCCACCGGGAGGCGGAAAGGTCTGCGCGAACGCCGAGGTCATGTGCGAGGCCTTGTCGGCCATGATCATCGCCATGGGCGTCACGCTGCCCCCCGTCACCTCGGCCGCCATGCGCATACTGAACCGGACCATGGAGAGGAACGTCACGACCCAACCCTCGAAGTCGTACACGAAGGTGCCGCGCCGACCGCTCGATCCCCCCGACGCGCAGGCGTGGTACTCGTCGAGCAGGTAGGCGTCGGCCGTGAGCCCGGCGAGGTGGGCCTCGACGACGTCGCGAGTGAGGCGCGGGTCGACGACGATCTCGTCGAAATGCGCCATGAGATCGTCCTTGGTCATCGTGGGCAGCGATCGGAGATCGATCTCCTCCATGCGCTCCACGTCGACGCCCGCCAAGCGCCGCCCATGCCACGGCGAGCGCGCCTTCGCATGCGCGAGGATGGCCCGCAGGCTCGCGCGCCGCTCGTCGCGCAGCCGCTCCGGCGTCCACGCAAGGCGTGCGATGAGATCCGGCAACAGCTCGCCGAAACGCGCGACGTGTCGCTGGCGAAGCGTTTCGTAGTCGGCCACGGGTGCGCCGCACCATATCACCGCGTGCCGTCGGGCCGCCAAGTTTCCATGGCCGAGCGGGGAACTCGACGTCTTGCCGCGGTCCTGAAGGTTCTCCCGGGGCCGCTCTCCCTGCGCGACGACCGCGGTCAACCGCCGCCGGCGCTCGGTCGTTGGACAGTCGCAACGGAAGACCGGCACCGGGCCTCGGTCGTCGGTCGCGAGAGGGCGTCCTTCCGGAAACCAACCCCCTGGGAGGGCGCTCTCTCGTTCCTCTGCACCGTCGTCGAAGCCGAGCGCCGCACGCGCGATCGTTCCTTGACAGCCTGGGGGGGCTCCTCTAGCTTCAGCCCTTCCCGGCCCCCGAAGCGCTTGGTTTAACCCGATGTTCGAATCCCTGGGCGAGAAGTTCGAAGGCCTGTGGCGCAAGCTGCAGGGCCAGGGGAAGATCACCGAGAAGAACATCGAGGAGGCGCTCCGGGACGTGCGGCTGGCGCTCCTCGAGGCCGACGTCAACGTCGGCGTAGTCAAGGACTTCGTCGACGCCGTCAAGAAGGACGCCGTCGGCGAGGAGGTCCTGCGGAGCCTCACGCCCGAGCAGCACTTCATCAAGCTCGTCCACCGCGAGCTGGTCCGACTGCTCGGCGAGAAGGCGGCGCCGTTCGACGTCGGCGGGCCCTCCCCCGTCGTCGTGATGCTGGTGGGCCTCAACGGCGCCGGCAAGACGACGACCACGGGCAAGCTCGCGCGCTGGTTGAAGCACGATCGCGGCCGCCACCCGTATCTCGCCTCGCTCGACGTCTACCGTCCGGCAGCCATCGAGCAGCTCCGCCTGCTCGCGGGCCAGCTCGACCTGCCCGTGCATCCGACGCCCGCCGAGGGCGATCCCGTGCGCATCGCGACCGACGCCGTCGCAGCGGCGCGCACGAGCGGCGCCGACGTCGTCCTGCTCGACACGGCCGGCCGTCAGACGGTCGACGAAGGGCTCATGCTCGAGCTCGAGCGCATCCGAGCCGCCGTAACGCCGAAGCAGATTCTGCTCGTCGCCGACGCGATGACCGGCCAGGACGCGGTCGCGACCGCGCAGGGCTTCGCCGCGCGCCTGCCGCTCACGGGCGTCATCCTCTCCAAGATCGAGGGCGACGCGCGCGGCGGTGCCGCGCTCTCGCTCCGCTCGGTCACCGGGAAGCCGATCGTGTTCGCCGGCACGGGCGAGAAGCTCGACGCGCTCGAGTCGTTCCACCCCGATCGCGTCGCGTCGCGCATCCTCGGCATGGGCGACATGCTCTCGCTGATCGAGCGGGCCGAGAAGACGTTCGACCGCAGCCGCGCCGAGGAGCTGCAGAAGAAGCTGAAGAAGAACGCGTTCGATCTGGAGGACTTCCGCGAGCAGCTGACGGCGGTGAAGAAGATGGGCTCGATGACGGAGATCCTCGGCATGATCCCCGGCGTGAAGAAACTCTTCAAAGGCACCGAGCTGGACGGCGCCGACGGGGAGCTCCGGCGCGTCGAGGCGATCATCAACTCCATGACCAAGCAGGAGCGCCGCAACCACCTGATCCTCAACGCGAGCCGCCGAAAGCGCATCGCGGCCGGCAGCGGCACGTCGGTCGCCGAGGTGAACCGGTTGATCAAGCAGTTCGAACAGACGAGAAAGGTGATGAAGAAGCTCGGCTCCGCGCCCACGATGCGCGGCATGCCGGGCATGTTCCGCTAACCCGGGCGCGCACCCGCGCCGCAGCCGTAGGAGACCCGATGGTCAAGATCCGACTCGCCCGCCATGGGGCCAAGAAGCATCCGTTCTATCGCATCGTCGTCGCGAACTCGGAGTCGCCCCGCGACGGACGCTACATCGATCAGGTCGGCACGTACGATCCGTCCAAGCCGCTCATTCAGTTCCAGGCCGAGAAGTTGAAGAAGTGGCGGGCCAAGGGCGCCCAGCCCACCCAGACCGTAGCCCAGCTCATCCGTCAGGCGGGCGTCGACAGCGCGCCCGCATAGCCACGGGGACCGGGAACCCGGTCCGAGCAGCCGGAGACTCCCATGAAGGAACTGGTCTTGTTTTTGGCAAAGCAGCTGGTGAATCATCCCGACGCCGTCGAAGTGAAGGAGACCCAGGGCGACACGGCGTCGGTGCTCGAGCTCAAGGTCGCCAAGGAAGACATCGGCCGAGTCATCGGCAAGCAGGGACGGACCGCCAAGTCGATTCGCACCATTTTGAATGCCGTCGCGTCCCGCACGAACCGCAAGGTCGTCCTCGAGATCATCGAAGACAAGTGAGCCGCGGCCCGCGCCGACCGGCCCGTCCCCGGCTCTCCCCGACCCGACCGCGGTCGCGGTCGGCGAGCTCGGAAGCCCGCACGGGCTTCGCGGCGCGGTGCGGCTCCGGGCGTATCAACCCGGCGCGCCGAGCCTGACGCCCGGTCGCCCCGTGCTGCTCGAGCGCGACGGCGTATGGCTGGCGTCGCGCGTCGCCGAGGCGGCGCCGCACGGACAGAGCATGTTGCTCGTGCTGGACGGCGTGGGCGATCGCACCGCGGCCGAGGCGCTCACGAGCATGCGCCTCCTCGTCCGCGCCGCCGATCTCCCCGCTGCGGCCGACGACGAATTCTACCATTACGAGCTGCACGGCTTCGCCGTCGTCACGACCGACGGCCGCGCCCTCGGCACGATCGACGAGACCTTCCCGACCGGCCTCAACGACGTGTGGATCGTGCGCGGCGCGGGGCGCGAGCACCTGATCCCCATCATCGCCGACGTCGTGCGCGAGATCGATCGCGAGGGACGGCGCGTGGTGATCGAGCCCATGCCGGGCCTGCTCGAGTGACGCCGTGAAGGTCCACTTCCTCACGATCTTTCCGGAGCTGTTCGGCGGGCCCCTCGCGACCGGGCCGATCCGCATCGCGCGCGAGAAGGGCCTGCTCGACGTCGCGGTGCACCAGCTCCGCGACTACGCGACCGACAAGCACCTGATGGTCGACGACGTCCCGTACGGCGGCGGCCAGGGGATGGTGATGAAGCCCGAGCCGCTGCTCGCGGCGATCGAGCACGTCCGCGCCGACGGCCGGCCGCGCACGATCATGCTGGCGGCGCGGGGCGCGCGCTTCGCGCAGGCGAAGGCGGCCGAGCTGGCGGCGCTGCCGAGCCTGCTCTTCGTGTGCGGGCGCTACGAGGGAATCGACGAGCGGGTGGCGGCGCACGTCGACGAGGAGCTGTCGATCGGCGACTACGTGCTGTCGGGCGGCGAGCTCGCGGCGCTGGTGGTGCTGGACGCGATCGTGCGCCTCCTCCCCGGCGTGCTCGGCAACGCGGCGTCTCCGGTCGACGATTCGTTCGCGACCGGCCTCCTCGAGGGACCGCAGTACACGCGGCCGCCGGATCTTGGCGGCGTGCGTGTGCCCGACGTGCTCCTCTCCGGCGACCACGGCGCCATCGCGCGCTGGCGCCGCCAGCAGGCGCTGCGCACGACGCTCGAGCGCCGGCCCGACCTGCTCGCGACCGCGCCGCTCGACGACGCGGACCGGAGCTTTCTGCGATCGCTCGGATGGAAGCCGCCCGATGGCTGACCTCTACGTCGCGCTCGTCCACCACCCGGTGCTCGACAAGAACGGCGCGGTGGTGACGACGGCCGTGACGAACATGGACGTGCACGACATCGCACGGCTGTCGCGCACGTACGGCGTGCGCGGCTTCTACGTCTGCACGCCCGTCCCGACGCTCCAGCGTCTGGTGACGCGCATCATCTGGCACTGGGAGACCGGCCCCGGCGCCGCCTACAACGAGACCCGCAAGGAGGCGCTCGCGGTCGTGCGCGTGGTCGACGAGCTCGACGCCGCGATGACCGACGTCGAGCGCGAGACGGGCGTGCTGCCGCGCCTGGTCGCGACGAGCGCGCGCGAGGGGACCGATCGGCTCTCCTACGGTGCGCTGCGCGACGAGATCCGCGGCGACGGCCCGCCCGTCCTGCTCGTCTTCGGAACGGGCTGGGGGCTCACGAAGGAGGTCCTGGATCGCTGCGATGCGCTCCTCGAGCCGGTGCGCGGGATCGGCGACTACAACCACCTGTCCGTCCGGAGCGCGGCCGCCGTCATCCTTGACCGACTCCGCAATGGACGATAGAAACCCGGAGTTCCATGAACCCGATCGACCGGATCGAGGCCGAGCAGCTGCGCAAGGACGTGCCGCCCTTCAAGCCCGGCGACACCGTGCGCGTGCACGTGAAGGTCGTCGAGGGCGACAAGGAGCGCGTCCAGGTCTTCGAGGGCACGGTCATCGGCCGCGCGGGCTCGAAGAACCGCGAGACCTTCACCGTGCGCAAGACGTCCTACGGCGTCGGCGTGGAGCGCATCTTTCCGGTGAACTCGCCACGCATCGACAAGGTCGAGGTCACCACGCGCGGCTCAGTGCGCCGCGCGAAGCTCTACTACCTGCGTAGCCGCGCAGGCCGTGCCGCCCGCGTCGCCGAAGACAGCGGCGCGAAGAGCTAGCGCCGCGCCTTGACGCCGCCGACACCCTCGGCGTAGCGTCCGCCCGCACCTGCTGCCGATGGCCAGCCGAACCCGCGCCTTCCTTCTCGTCGCGACGGTCGCGCTCGCAGGCGTCGCCCTCCGCGATGCGCGCGGCGATGTCCTCTGCGTGAAGCGGTCGGGTCAGGTGGTCGAGCGGACGGCGTGCAGGAAGCGCGAACGCGCGATCGACGAGACGGCAGTCGGGCTCGTCGGTCCCGCGGGCGCGGACGGCATCGCCGGCCCGACCGGGTCGCCCGGCGGACATCCGTATCGTCTCGTCGACGCGCAGGGCCATCCGTTCGGCCTGGTGCTTGGCTTCGACACGGCACGCGTGCGCGTGGAGGTGACGCTGCCTGACGGAACGCCGGTGCAGTTCGTAGTATCCGTGGAGGGAGGCTTCCTCGCCGATGTTCCCGACGTCTACTACGAGGAGCCCGGATGTACCGGCACGCCGTTCGTCTACGGCAGCGTCGGGCTCGTGCCGCCCGTCATCGTGGTCGGCACCGTAGGCTACTACGCGACCGCGGCGCCGGACGTGATCGAGCACAAATCGCTCGAGTCCCCATCGCCCGGAAGCTGCTCGAGCGGCTCCGTCGCCACCTCGCGAGGTACGTGCTGCACGGATTTCAGCGGGAGTGCTGCAGGCTCGCCGGCGAAGACCATCGAGATCTCCACGCTCGGCGTGACGCTCCCCTTCATGGTGCAGCGATGAGACGGACGCCGACGCGCCTGCTGATCGCGGCCGTCGTGGTCGCGGCGCTCTCGTCCTCGGCGAGCGGCGCAGCGCTGTGCGAGAAGAAGAAGGGCCAGCTCCTCGTGCGAGACGCATGCCGCAAGCGGGAGCACCCCGTCGATACGAGCGCCTTCGGCGCTGCGGGTCCTCGCGGAACGATGGGCGATCCCGGACCCGCGGGCGATCCCGGACAGTTCCCCCTCCGGCTCGTCGACTCGAACGGCGTCGAGGTGGGCAAGATCGTCAATTTCTATTCCGTAGCGGCGCTCGTCGAAGTGACTGCGGCGTCGCTCCCGACGCCCCTCATGCTGCAGGTCTATCCTTCGGGCTTCGGTTCGAGCCTTGACCAGCTGGCCTACGAGAGCGCGGACTGCTCGGGTGTCGCATACATCGAGAGCTTCTACCTTCCGCCCATGGGCCTCGCGCCGCTTGCGCCGGTGTGGGGGCTCGCGGCGTACTACGCGACCGGCAGCGCCCGCAGCATCACCACTGGATCCTACGAGTACACGCTCGAGGGGAGCTCCTGTCCGGTCGGACTCAGCCCGACGGGGCGCGGCACGTGTTGCGGAACGAGCAGCGGCACCGTGAGCGGCCAGGTCCCGACGGCGCGCGTCCCGCTGAGCGTGTTCGGTCTGGTGCCGCCGTTCCATGCGGTCGTCAGGTGAGGTCGTGATGGGTAGGCTCGTGCGAATCGGCGTTGCCCTGTCGCTCCTCGGCGCGACCGACGGCGGCGCCGCCGTCCTGTGCAAGACGCGCGCGAGCACGATCGTCGTGCGCGATGCGTGTCGCGCGAAGGAAGTGCCGGTCGCCCTCGAGGGCGTGGGCGCGCCGGGTCCCGCGGGGCAGCAGGGACCGAAGGGACCGACCGGTCCGTCGCCCATCCGCCTGGTGGACAGCAAATCACGGGAAGTGGGCCCGGCCGTCTACGTCGAGTGGTCCCTGGCGGCCAGCAAGAACCTCCTCGAGGGCCTAACGGTGATCGAAGTGCTCGTGCGACGCGATGCGCTCCCCGGACCCGCGTTGCTCGGCGTCGACTACACCGGCAAGCCCGTGGGGACGGTCTACTACACGTCCACGGACTGCACCGGTTCCCCGATGGTTCTGGGGGACACGTTCCTCCCGGAACTCGAGGCCGTCGGCGACACCGTCTTCGTCCCGGGTCTTCCGGCGAGTGTCACGATCGCGAACTCGAACGAGACCTCGAACTTCTCGGGTGGCTGCGTCACGATCACGCCGCGGGGCGGTTGCTGCAAGCTGCCGGCGTACATGTCCACGCTGAACTCACTGCTCCAGGCGTCGACGAAGACGCTCGCCGACCTCGCGATCACGCCGCCGCTGCACGCCGTCGGGCCCTGAGCGTACTCGCTCGTGTCGTGGAGTCGGGAAGTCGACGTGCCCCTCCGTGGCATGAGAGAGGCGGGAAGCGCGCTTCATGGGCCCGGGAACGATGGTCGACCTCTATCGTCGTCACCGTATCGTGAAGACGAGAAGTGCTGTAGACCGACCGCTCGCTACGCGCTCGGCTGCGTCGCCGGCGTCGCGACGGGCTTCGCCGTCGCCGGCGCCGCATCGCCCATCTTGCACCGGCCTTCGAGCACGGCGCCTTCCTCGATCACGAGGCCGCGCGTCTCGACGTCGCCGTAGAGCTTGCCGCCCGAGCAGATCTGGACGCGCGTCGCGCCCTGCACCTCGCCGTTCACCTCGCCGAGGATGACGAGACGATCGGCGCGGATCGTGGCCTGCACGACGGCCGACGGACCGATGATGAGGAGGTCGCTCGAGCGGATCTCGCCCTTCAGCTTCCCCTCGATGCGGGTCGCGGTCGCGAACGAGAGCTTGCCCGACACCTCGGCGTCGGACCCGAGCGAGACGCGCACGTCCTGCCAGCTCTGCGCTCGCGTGAGGAGGTCGGGTGCACTTGCCATCGGCGTGCCTATATGTGCATTCGGGGCTGCTGTAAATCAGGGACTTCGTGATTCTCGCGGGCGACATCGGAGGTACGCGAACCCGGCTCGTGCTGGGTGATGCGGGTGGACCGCTCGGCGACGAGCGCATCTTCTCGAACGTCGACTTCGAGGGCCCCGAGGGCGTGATCCGCCGCTTCCTCGACGACGCCGGCAATCCACGCGTCCTGGCCGCCGCGTTCGGGGCCGCCGGACCGGTCCTCGAGGGCCGCATCAAGATGACCAACCTCGACTGGCAGCTCGATGCGGCCGCGCTGTCGGAAGCGCTCGGCGGGGCCAAGGTCCGCCTGCTGAACGACCTCGAGGCCGCGGCCTACGGCGTGATCGAGCTTCCCGACGCCGAGCTGCGGACGATCGCGATGGGCACCGCGCTTCCACGCGGCAACGTCGCGGTCATCGCGGCGGGGACGGGGCTCGGCGAGACCCTCGTCGGATGGCACGAGGACACGCCGGTCGCGCTCGCCTCCGAGGGCGGCCATGCCGACTTCGCCCCGCGCGACGAGCTCGACGTGGCCCTCTACGAGTGGCTGGCGCGGTCGAGCGGGCACGTGAGCTGGGAGGCGGTCGTGTCCGGCCCCGGCATCGTGCGGGTCTACGAATTCCTGCGTGATTCCGGGCGCGAGGAGGAGCCGCCGGAGCTCCGCCGCAGCCTCGCGATCGCGAAGGAGCCGTCGATGGTCGTCACGTCCGCGGGCATCGCGGCCGAGCACCTCATCTGCGTGCGCGCGCTCGAGATCTTCAGCCGGAGCTACGGCGCCGAGGCGGGGAACCTCGCCCTGAAGGGACTGACGTTCGGCGGCATCTACGTCGCGGGGGGCATCGCGGCCCGGCTGCTCGAAGGCCGCTGGAGCGACCTCTTCATGGAGGCTTTCGTCGCCAAGGGACGCAAGACGGACCTCCTGCGGCGCATTCCGGTGCGCGTGGTGACCGGCGAAGCGGCGCTGGCTGGCGCCGCCGCCGTCGCGCGCCGGATGCTGCCGCGGACCTGATTCCGCGACGCGCCGGCCGTCACTCGACGGGAAACACGTGGCACGCGACGGCGTGCCCGCCCCGCCCCGCCACGAGCTCGGGCACGTCCACCCGGCAGCGTTCGATCGCGAACGGGCAGCGCGGATGGAACGCGCAGCCGGGCGGCGGCGCGACCGGGCTCGGCGGCTCGCCCGGGAGATGCTGCCGCTCCGCCTTGCGCGTGGGATCGGGAACCGGAACGGCCGAGAGGAGCGCGCGGGTGTAGGGGTGACGCGCGTTGCCGTAGACCGCCGCGCGCGGCCCTTCCTCGACGATGCGTCCCAGGTACATGATCGCCACCCGATCGGCGAGGTGCTCCACCACCCGCAGGTCGTGCGACACGAAGAGCAGCGTCAGCGCCAGCCGCCGCCGCAGGTCCTGGAGCAGGTTCAGGATCTGTGCCTGGATCGACACGTCGAGCGCCGAGACCGCCTCGTCCGCGACGACGAAGCTCGGGCCGAGCGCGAGCGCGCGCGCGATCCCGATGCGCTGGCGTTGCCCGCCGCTGAACTCGTGCGGGTAGCGGACGGCCGCCTCGGGCGGAAGGCCCACCAGCTCCAGCAGCTCGCGCACCTTCGCGCGGCGCTCGGCGCGGTTGCCCATCTTGTGGATCAAGAGGCCCTCGCCCACGATCGACTCGACGCGCATGCGCGGGTTGAGCGACCCGTACGGATCCTGGAACACGACCTGCATCCGGCGCCGCAGCGCGCGCAGCTCGCGGCCACGCAGACCGAGCAGCGAGCGTCCCTCGAAGCGGACGTCGCCCGAGGTCGGCTCGATGAGACGCAGGAGCAGCCGCCCGAGCGTCGACTTCCCGCATCCCGACTCGCCGACCAGCCCGAGCGTCTCACCGGGCTGGAGCGTCATCGACACGTCCGTCACCGCGCGCACCCATGCCCGCGGCCGGCCGAGCACGTTGCGCCCGACCGGAAACGTCTTGGTGAGGTTCGTGGCCTCGACGAGCGGGGTCATACGTTGATGCACGCGACGGCGTGCGCGGGGGCCTTGGGCACGAGCGCGGGTGGCGCGGTGGCGCAGTCCGCGGTCGCGAGCGCGCAGCGGTCGCGGAAGCTGCAGCCGCTCGGGCGGCGGGTGATGTCGGGCACGTTGCCGGGAATGGCCTCCAGGCGTTCGCGGTGCGCGCCGAGCGTCGGCATCGAGCGCAGGAGCGCGCGCGTGTAGGGGTGGAGCGGGTTCGCGAACAGCTCGCGCGTCGGCGCCTGCTCGACGATGCGCCCGGCGTACATGATCGCGACGCGGTCGGCTTGCTCGGCGACGATACCGAGATCGTGCGTGATGAGCACGACCGCCATGCCGCGCGTGTCGCGCAGGCGGCGTAGCAGATCCAGGATCTCGGCCTGGATCGTCACGTCGAGCGCGGTCGTCGGCTCGTCGGCGATGAGGAGGTCGGGCTTGCACGCGATCGCCATCGCGATCATGACGCGCTGGCGCATGCCCCCCGAGAGCTGGTGCGAGTAGTCGTGGGCGCGCGTCGCCGGCTCGGGGATGCCGACCTCCCCCAGGAGCTCGACGGCGCGGGCCCACGCGTCGCGGCGCGAGATGGGCTCGTGGATGCGCAGCGCCTCGGCGATCTGGTAGCCGGCCGTGAGCACGGGATTCAGGGCCGTCATGGGCTCCTGGAAGATCATCGCGATGCGCGCGCCGCGCAGCGCGCGGATCTCGTGCTCCGGCAGCGCGAGGAGATCCCGCCCGTCGAAGACGATGCGGCCGGCGGCGATCCGGCCGGAGGTCGGAACGAGCCGCATCACGCAGAGCGCGGTCATGCTCTTGCCGCACCCCGATTCGCCGACGAGCCCCAGCACGTGCCCGCGCTCGAGCTCGAACGAGACGTCGTCGATCGCCCGCGCCGGAGCCCCGTCGTTCGGAAACTCCATCGTCAGGTGCTCGACCGAAAGGAGCGGCATCAGGAGGGCGCCGCCGCACGCTCGAGCGGCAGGACCCGCTGCGCCGCCGGCGGCGTGAACGCCGCGGGGTCGATCGTCGCGTTTCGCTCGACCTGGTCGTACGCGATGCTCGCGGCCACGCCGTCGGCACCCGTGAGATCGAGCGCGTGCGCGAAGCCGTCCTCGTAGTCGCCGAAGGTGACGCGGATGGGCGCCGCCCCGTCACGCAGCTCCTCGATGCCGACCATGTCGAGCGTGTCGACGGCGAAGCGCAGGATCTGCGTCCCGCCCTGGTACGGGATCGTCAGCACGTACGCGTCGCCGTCGCGCGCGAGCGTGGGCTCCGCGGTGGGCGTTCGGGCCGGCGCCGCACCGAGAAACACGTCGACCAGATCTTCGACCGCGAGCGGCGTGCCGAGCAGACGCTGGAGGTTCGCCGGGCTCGCGACGCCTTCGTAGAGCACGCCCTGCTGGGGTGGGTACGCCCACAGCGTGCGCCCCTCGGTTCCGACCGCGAGCGCGAGGCCGAACGGCGACAGAACGTCGATGCGGATCGCGGCCGGCCGCTGCACGAGCACCGCCTGGCGCGTCCACACGCGCGCGAGGCCCGAACGCAGCCGGACGCGCGCGCGGAGCGACGTCACGGCTGCGCGGCGCGCGGAGACGCCGGCGAGGAGCTCGTCGGTCGTCGTCGGCCGCGCAGGCCCGAGGCCCCGCAGACCGGCACACCCGGCGACGAGCACGAGGCCGAGGAGCCAGATCCGGCTCCGGAGCGCGGCCCGCGGCACGTCAGGAATGGGGCGACGCCTCGGCGCGGCTCGCCTCGCCCAGCCCGTGGATCTTCTCCTTCAAGCGCTCGATCTGCGCCTGGTCCTTCGAGTGTCCGAGCGCGTCCTTGTAGGACTGGAGGGCCGAGTCGGCCCGTCCGGTCTTCAGGTACGCGTCGCCCAGGTGCTCGACGATCGTCGGATCCTCGCCGGCGAGCTCCGCGGCGCGCTCGAGCGTCTCGACCGCGCGGTTGTAGTCGCCGCGCTGGAAGTACACCCAGCCGAGGCTGTCGATGTAGAAGCCGTCGTCGGGCTCGAGCTCGATCGCGCGGCGGATCAGCACCTCCGCCTCGTCGAGCTTCACGCCCATGTCCGCGTACGTGTAGCCGAGATAGTTGAGCGCAGGCGCGTTCTTCGGGTTGATCGCGATCGCGCGCTGCATCTCCTCGATGGCGCGATCCCTGTTGTTCATCTCGTCGTACGCGGCGCCGAGCGTGAAGCGATAGCGATCGTTGTCGGGATACTGCTGGACGACGCGCTCGAGCATCGTCACGGCCTTCGGGTAGTCGCGCTGCTCGCGGTAGAGCGAGGCGAGGTAACTCATCAGCTCGGGCGAGTCGGGCTTCACCTTCAAGGCGTCCTGGATCTCCGAGATCGCCTGCTTGAGGTTGTCCTTCTGGAGGATCGTGGCGCGCCGGACGCGCGCGTCGACGTAGTAGTCGGACTTCTCGTCGACCTTGTCGAACTCGTCGAGCGCGTGCGACGTCTCGCCGAGCTCGGCGTACGCCGCGCCGAGGTAGTACCGCACGCGGTCGTTCTTGGGATCGGCGGCGAGGACGAGGTTGAACTCGGTGGCGGCGCGGTCGAGGTCACCCTTCTCGAAGTAGATGAGGCCGATCTTGGTGCGCGCCTCGCGCGGGTCGCCGTCGATGCGCTCGATCTCGCGGAACTGCGCCAGCGCGTCGTCGAACCGCTTCTGACCGACGTAGATGCCGCCGAGCCGGCGCCGAACGATCACGCTCTGCGGATTCGCGGCGAGGATGCGCTCGTAGAGCTCGACCGCCTTCTGCGTCTTGCCCTGCGCCTCGTACGCGACGGCGAGATCGGTGAGGATCAGCTCCGACTGCGGCGAGAGCTTCAGGGCTTCGAGGTAGTAGTGCTCCGCCTTGTCGAGCTGCCCGGCGCCGGCGTACACGCGGCCCAGGTAGTAGTAGCCGAGGATCGACGTCGGATTGCGCGCGGTGAGCTTCTGCAGCGTCGCCACCGCGAGGGCGAGATCGCCGCGCTTTCCGTAGAGCGCGCCCAGATAGAGGTACGCCTCCTGCACGTCGGGATCGACTTGCAGCACGTGCTCGTAGACCGCGATGGCCTCCTGGTCGCGACCGAGCGCCGACAGGACGCCGCCTTCGAGCGCGAGCGCATCGAGGTTGTTCGGCTCGGCCTCGACGACGTACTGGCACTGCTCGAGCGCGAGATCGAGCTTGCCGACGCGCACGTAGAGCTGTGCGAGCCGTAGGCGCAGCCACGGCGTCGACGGGTCGGCCGCGATCGCCTTCTCGAACTCCTTGATGGCGGCGGGCGCGTCGTTGCGCGTGAGCGCGACTTGTCCGCGCAGGAAGTGACCCAGCGGCTCCGCTTCGGACGGCAACTCGACCGGGGTTCCGGGCATGCCCGTCCCCATGAGTCGCTGCCTTACCCCTGCGCAGCCACTCACCAGCACGACGGCAAGTACCAAAACGGCCGCTACACGGGGCCACATGACGGAATACACCCAACCATGACCGACGAACATGCAAAACGCAAACCGTTTTCGCGCGCCTCGCAGAGCGGCGGGGGCTGCTCACAATCCCAGCTTCTGGAAAACGTCGCGCAGCGCGCCCGGCGCGAGCGTCGAGAGCGGCTTCACGCTGACGTCCGGGTTCTGCCGCGTTCCTCGCACGGTGAAGGTGACTGCCGAAATGGCGTCACCGGTCGCCTTCGAGAGCACGCCGCCGATGAACGGGATCCGGCCGAGCACCCCGTTCAGCCGGTAATACGATGGGATGAGCGTTCCGGTGAAGTCGAGCCGGTCCTCGACGAGATCGATGGCACCGTCGAGCAGCAGGTCGAGCTTCGGACCCTGTGCTCGCAGATCCTTCACCACCAGCGTCGGCGCGCGGTAGTCGAGCGTCGCCGTCACGGCGTCGAACGGGACGACGTTGTCCGACCCGAGCAGGCCTGCGATCGAGGTCAGCGTGATGACGCGGATGAGCCATGGCATGTCCGCAACGGTGATCTTCTCGCAGGTGAGGCGTCCAGCGAACGGCGATCCCGCGGCGAACGGGTCGATCGTCCCCTCGAAGGAAAGGGTCCCGCCGCGCACGTTCGGGTTTCCAAAGCTCGCGACCAGATTACCGGCGTCCCTCGACCTGAGCGTCGCCCCGTACCGGGGACCGTCGCTGCCGCGCAACGCGAGCACCGCCGTGCCGGGCAGGCCGCCGGGGAATTGGGGCGCCAGCGTCGCGTCGGCGTCGATCGTCGCCCAGCGATCTCCGCTGGATGCCCGTGTGGCGCTTCCCCGCACCCGCGTCTGCCCGACCGCGAGCTGGAAGCGCTCGACCCTCGCGATCCGGCCGTCCGCCAGCACGAGGCTGGACGTGAGCCGGCCCGGCACGCCGGCCGCCTTGCGCAGGGCGATGCCCGGCATGGTGACGGTTGCAGTCTGGAGGTCGACGTCGACGTCCGCCACGTCCTGTCCGTCCTTCGTCCGCCCGAGCTGGATCCTCGTGTCGACCGGGCCCTCGACGGTGCTGCCGAAATCGAGATCGAACGTCGCGCGCGCGGCGCGATCGAGGCGAGCCGAGATCTCGATCCGTCGCGCCGTGGGATCGCCCCAGCGCTCGGTGATGCGGAGTCGGACCGGAACGCCCCGCAGGCGCGCCTGCCCGGTCGCACCGAGGCCCTGGCCGTCCACCTTGATGTCGAGGTCGCCCGCGGTCATCGCCAGCGCCTCCGGCATCTCGGGGACCGCCGCCCCGCGCAGCGTCGCGCTGACCGCGAGCCCGAGACCAGCCGGCGTGGGCTTGCCCCCGAGCCGGAAGTCGAACCCGACCCGGCCGGCCATCCGGCCCGTCGCGCCGCGGGTGGAAATGCGGAGCGCGGCGCTCATCGCGATCGGCTCGGCGTCGAGCACCGCCAGCGCGCCGGAGAGAGGGCCGTCGAACTGGGCCTCGATCGCGATGCGAGGCGGCCCCTCTCCCGCCCAGGCGAGGCGAACGCTCGCCGGCTTCACCTGCAGCGCGTCGACGGCGGCCTTGCCGACCTTGAACTCGGCGCCGCCGAGCGAGAACGCGCCCGTACCTTCGACGCCGCGTGCGGGCGGCATGGTGTCGACGTAGCGGACCGTCAGATCCCCGAAGGCGAGCGTCGCCGCGAGCGAGTCGAGCCCGGCGCCCTCTCCGGCATGACCCGCGAGTACTAGGCGCGCGTCACGCACCGTGCCCCCGGTGACGTTCGCTTTCACCCACGCGCGCGCCTCCGACGCGGCACCGGGAGGCCAGCACGCGAGACCCGCGGCGGTCTCGAGCGCGCCCGCGCTCGCCTGCACCTCGAACCGTTTCGCGCCCTCGTCGAAGAGCCCCTGGACCGACAGCGGAACGCGGGCTGCGTCGCACTCGAGCTTCATTTCGAGCTCCAGGCGGATGCCGGTGCCCTCTCGCCACATCATCCCGTCGACGTCCGGCACGTGCCAGCGCGTCCCGGTCACTTCGTCGACGACGTTCAGGTCCCCGTCGCTGATCGCCACGTAGCGAAGCCGTCCGAGCACGGCGTCCATCCGCTCGAGCGCGGGTCCCTGCTCCGGCGCCGTCGCGTCCGGCGCCGCCGTGCCGGCCACGATCCGGCCGTCATGCGAGCGGACGAGGTTCAGCTGCGGCTCGAGGACCTCGATCCCCGTGACGGCGAACCCGCCGTGCAGCAGGTCGCGGAGCGCGAAGCGGATCGCCACCTCGGCGAGCGAGACCGTCGAGCCCTCGTCGGGGCTCCCGAGCTTCACGTCTCGTGCGCGCAGCTCGGGGCGGTGGCGCTCCGGATTCCACACGAGCTCGACCGAGCCGATGCGCACGGCGGCCGCGCCGCCGAGCGCCGCCTCGATTCGCGGCACGAAGACGTCGAGCGAGATCGGCGCGCGTTGCAGGCGCCAGACGAGGAGCCCGGCGGCCAGCGTCACGACCACGACGATCCCCACGAGGAGGCGGAGCAATCGTCCGATCATGACCGGCTACGAGCAGGGCTGGCGACGGGCGACGGCGTCGCGGATCTCCGTGTCGGCCTGCTGCGCGACCTCGTCGAGCGCCTCGCCGATGCCACGCGCGGCCGCTCCGGGATCGTCATTCGCGAGCGGGCGGGTCGCTGCGACGGTCGTCCGCAAGAGCACGCAGCGGCCGTCCACGACCTCGATCGCGACCGCGACCCGGGCCTCGTGCACGGGGGCGAGCACGTCCTCGAACGCGCGCACCTCGGCGTAGACGACCGGCAGGTTCGCCGTGCCCTCCCCAGGCGTCCGCTCGACCGCGAACAGGCCGCGGGCGAGCGCGCGCTCGACGTAGGTCGACGGCAGCTCGGTCCAGCGCCGCTGGTCGTAGAACCCGTACTCGACCTCCGAGCGGCGCCATACCATCGCCTCGCGGAGGTACGTCGGGCTGCGCACCGGCGCCAGGCGCACGGGCGCGTTCGTCGCGGCGCGCGGCATGCCGTCTTCGGTCGTCGGCGCGAAGTAGCGCGGGGGGTCGGGCGGCGACGGGAGCAGGCACCCGGCCAGCAGCACGCAGACGGCCCCGATCCACCGCATCGACATTCCTCGCCTCCTCACTTCGGCTCCTCCACCGTGCGGCCGCGCAGCAGCGCGCTCGGATCGCGCTCAAGCCGCGCCGCGAGCGCCCGCACGGCCTCGAGCGTCTCGCGCAGTGCGACCAGCGTCGCTTCGAGCTGCGCGCTCTGTCCGCCGAGCTGCGACGCCGTCCCCCCGACGCTCCCCGCCGCCGCGCGCACCGAGCCCGTCGTCTGCCCGAGCTCGGCCTCGCGGATCGCCTTCTTCAGCGTCCGCGCGGCCTCGTCGAGCGACCCGATGAGCTTGCGCACGCCGCTCTCGTCGCTCTTCACCCAGCCCACGAGGTCGGCGAGATTGCGCAGCGACTTCTTGGCTTCCATGAGCGTGTCGCCGAGCTGGTCCTGCAGCTTCGGGAGGCGCGCCACGAAGTCGTTCGCGAGCTCCTCGAGACTCTTCAAGGTCGAGGGCACGGCCGGAACGTAGTAGCTCTCCGGCACGGCGAACGGCAGATCCACCTCCTTGTAGCGCTCGGGTGGGAAGGTATCGAACTGGACGAACTTGACGCCGGTGATGCCCGCCGACGCGAGCTGCGGGCGCAGCAGCGGATCGCGCGGCCCGTCGGGATCGAAGCCCATGCGGCGCAGCTCGTCGCTGTAGATGCGCATCCAGACCTCGACGTGCCGGAGGTCCGGCGCGACCGTGATGGTCGCGACCGTGCCGAGCGTGACGCCGCGGAACTTGACGGGCGACCCCACGTCGAGGCCCTGCACGGACTCGTCGAAGTACGTGACGACCGGAATCGAGTCGCGGTTGAGACGCCGCAGCCCGATCCAGAACACCGTCGCCAGACCGAGCCCGATCCCGGCCACGACGAAGAGTCCCAGCTTCCAATGGTTGGTCTGCGACACGGACGTCACCCTTCTGCGATGCGGCGGTTGAGGAAGCGCGAGACGCGCGGATCGGTCGAGTGGTCCCGGAGCTCGCGCGGGTCGCCGTGTGCGATGATGCCCTGGGCGTCGCGGTCGAGCAGGATGCAGTCCTTCACGATCGCGAAGATGCTCTGCAATTCGTGCGTGACGACGACGGCCGTGACGCCGAGGTTGTCGGAGAGCGTCCGGATCAGGTTGTCGAGCTCGACCGAGCTCACGGGGTCGAGGCCCGCCGACGGCTCGTCGAGGAAGATGATGGGCGAATCGAGCGCGAGCGCCCGCGCGATGCCGGCGCGCTTCTTCATGCCGCCCGAGATCTCCGCGGGCAGGTGATGCTCGAAGCCGCCGAGCCCCACCAGCGCCAGCTTCGCGTGCACGATCGCCTCGATGCTGTCGTCGTCGAGATCGGTCCACTGCCGCAGCGGCAGCGCGACGTTCTCGCCCACGGTCATCGACCCGAAGAGGGCACCCGACTGGAAGAGGACGCCGAACGACGGCCGGCCGTCGTCGTGCCCCGCGCCCGCGCCGCGGATGCGCACGGTGCCGCTCTTCGGCACCTCGAGCCCGATCATGTTGCGCAGGAGCGTCGACTTGCCCGCGCCGCTGCCGCCGAGGATCGCGAACACGTCGCCGGCCGGTACCTCGAACGTGATGTCCTTCATGAGGACCACGTCGCCCCATCCGATCGTCAGGCGATCGACCTCGATGACGGGCTCGCTCATACGCCGTAGAGGTTGAAGATGATGGTGAAGACGGCGTCGATGACGACGAGCGAGAAGAGGCTCGCGACGACGGCCGACGTCGTCGACAGCCCGACGCCCGCAGCGCCGCCGCGCGTCGCGATGCCCCGCTGGCACGCGATGAGGGCGATCGCCCAACCGAAGAAGACGCTCTTCAGCACGCCGCCCCCGACGTCCCACAGGTCAAGCATCTGCTGCGTGCGCTGGAGGTAGGCGGAGAGCGTGATGTCGAGGCGGAGCATCGACACGAACACGCCTCCGAGGATGCCGCAGAGATCGCCGATCAGCGTCAGCAGCGGGACCACGAGCAGCAGCGCGACGAGACGCGGATAGACGAGGAACCCGTACGGCGACAGGCCGAGCGTCTTCAAGGCGTCGATCTCCTCGGAGACCGCCATGGTACCGAGCTCGGCCGAGAACGCGGCCCCCGATCGGCCCGCCACGATGATGGCCGTCATGAGCGGCCCGAGCTCGCGCGCCACCGAGAGCGCCACGAGGTCGGCGACGAAGATGTCGGCCCCGAACTGCCGGAGCTGCACGATGGCCTGGAACGCGGTCACCATACCGACCAGGAACGTGATCATGACGACGATCGGGAAGCCGTCGGCGCCGGCGCGCTCCATCACGCGCGGGATGTCGCCCCAGTTGACGTTGGCGGGCCGGCCCAGGGTGTCGAGGAAGGCGCGGAGGAGACTGCCGAGGTAGTCGAGCTGCTCGAAGAGTCCGGTGATCAGTCCGGCCACCTCGCGGCCGATCTGCTCGAGCGTGCTCACGGGTGCGGGTCGCTCGCGCAGCGAGGCCTTGCGTTCGGCGCTGTCGTACAGCTCGTAGAGGCGCGCGACCGCGTCGTGCGCGCCGACCACGCGGACGTCGGCGCCGCCGTGGGCGAGCTCGGTCCGCATCTGGAGCAGGACGGCCATCGCACTGCCGTCCATGGCATCGACCTTCGAGAGATCGAAGTCGACGCCGCGGGCCGCCTCGCCCGCGAGCTCCTGCGCCCGCGCCCGAAGCGTCGCGACCGCGTCGAGGCCGATGGTGCCCGCGAGTCGAAGCGCGAGTCGGCCGCCCTCTTGCTCGGCGCGCGTGATTTCCATCAGGGAACCGTTGACGCTCGGGGCTCCGCATAACGGACCGGGCCGGGACGGGCAAACCGGCCTCGCCTTGCGTGCACGCCGCCGGTCGGCCAGAGAGCACGACGTGGGGCGCCGCGCGGTAGGACGTCGACGCCGCAGCATCGCGGTGGCGCTCTCGATCGCCGTCGTGCTGGGCGCCGGCTGCGAAACGCCCGTCGGCGTGAGGCGCGTCTCACCCGAGCAGGTCCAGCGCGTCCTCACGCGCAGCGTGCTCTCGAGCGGCAAGCTCAGCCAGTCCACGAAGAACGTCCTCTACCGACGCGATCTCGTCGAGCGGTTCGACGACGACCCCGACGGCGCGCTCGCGGACCTGCACGCGCTGGTCGTGGCCGGGCGCGAGAACCGCGACGACGTCTTCGCGCTGGCGGAGCTCTCCTTCTACCACGCCGGAGAGACCGGCAAGCGCCCCTACTTCCTGGCGGCGTCGGTGTACGCCTACGCGTTCCTCTTCCCCGGCGACGGCCATACGCGGCCGGATCCGTTCGATCCGCGCCTTCGCATCGCCGCCGATCTCTACAACCGCGGGATCGCCGAGGGCTTCGCCGGACCGAACCACGAGGTGCAGATCCAGGAAGGCAGCTACCAGCTCCCGTTCGGCTGGCTCGACGTCCATGTCGATCCGACCGGGCTCGTCTGGGGCAGCCGCCGGCTCGTCCACTTCACGTCGGTCGCCGATCTCGACGTGCGCGGATTGCAGACGCGGTATCGATGGCCCGGAATCGGGGCGCCGCTCGGCGCCAGCACCGAGCCGCTCGATCGCGAGAAGGGCTACGCGGATTTCGTCGAGCCGTGGGCGAAGGTCGCCGTCACCGCGCTGCTACGCATCGACCACGCGCGCCAGCAGCTCGGCCAGCCCCGCATCGATGCGACCCTCGCGCTGGTGACGCCGGACCGCGCCGAGGCGTTCGACCCGGGTACGGGAAAGCCCGTGCCGATCGAGGTCGAGTCGACGGCGAACCTCGCCTACACGCTCGCAGAGTCGCCGGTCTGGGCGCAGGAGCTGAAGGGCTTCCTGCAGGGCGCCGGCCTCATCGACGAGAAGACCCAGCTCGCCGCGCTGGCGCCCTATCGTCCGGGCCGCGTGCCGGTCGTGCTCGTGCACGGCACGGCGTCGAGCGCGGGCCGCTGGGCGCAGATGGTGAACGAGCTGTCGAACGATCCGCGCCTGCGCGATCGCGTGCAGTTCTGGCTGTTCAGCTACAACACCGGCAACCCCATCCTCTACTCCGCGATGCTGCTCCGCGACTCGCTCGCCGGCGCCGTTGCGCAGCTCGATCCCGAGGGGAAAGACCCCGCGCTTCGCCACATGATCGTGATCGGCCACAGCCAGGGCGGGCTCCTGACGAAGCTCACCGCGGTCGACAGCGGGAACGTCTTCTGGGACGGCGTCTCGAACAAGCCCTTCGACCAGGTCAACCTCAGTCCGAATGCGCGCGCGTTCCTCGCGCGATCCATGTTCGTGGAGCCCCTGCCTTTCGTGACGCGCGTCGTGTTCATCGCGACGCCGCACCGCGGGAGCTACTTCGCCGGCAACTGGCTCAGCCACTACGCCGCCCGGTTCATCACCTTCCCTCTCGACGTCACGCACACGGTGACCGACGTCATGCGGCAGAACCCCGACCTCGCCACGGCAAGGTCCTTCGGGCGCGTGGCGACCGCGGTCGACAACATGACGCCCGGCAGCCGCTTCGCGAAGTCGATCTCGTCCCTCTCGGTCGTGCCTGGCGTCAAGGCACACTCCATCATCGCCGTGCAGGGCGACGGTCCGGTCGAGGAGGGCCACGACGGCATCGTCGCGTACCAGAGCGCGCACATCGACGGCGTCGAGTCCGAGCTGGTCGTGAAGTCGGGTCACTCCTGCCAGGACAACCCGCACACGATCGAGGAGGTGCGCCGCATCCTCGTCGAGCACCTCGCCACTCCGTGAGGGCGGCGCGGGGTCACTGGGGCGGGAACTTCGCCAGGATCTGGTCGACGGCGTCGAAGATGCGCTCGCGCCGCTTCTCGTACGAGATCGACATCTGCGGCATGATCCGCGCCTCGGCGGCGCCGAGCCAGATCATGCGCTTGGCCTTCGGGTCGATCACGCCGAGGTAGAGCGTCCCTTCGGAGTAGGTCGTCACCTCGGCGCCCGGCCACCCCCACCACCCCCAGCCGTACGGCGACGCGTCGGCGCTGAGATCCTCTCCGGCCCGCGTCGTGAGGCGATAGTTCAGCAGGAAGTCCGCTGGGCCCCCGTTCGCGCTGCGATAGCCCTTCGCCGTCAGCTCGTCGTCGGCCGCGGCGCGGATCTGCGTGTCGATGAGCCGATCCGGGACGTTCTGGTCTGCCGGCGCCGCCTGATCGATGGGCAGCCAGGCGTAGGTGTGCAGGTGCGAGAAGTCGGCCGACTTGTCGTAGCCGGTGCGGATCGTGAACTGGCTGCAGGCAGCGAGGGCGAGCGCCAACGCGGCGACGAGCACGGACGGCAGTCGTGTCATGGATGCGCGTCTACTTCTTGGTGGGGACCTGGACCGACATGATGTAGTTCGCGATCATCGCCAGGACACCCTTGGCGTCGCTATCGTCGTTCGAGAGCGACATGGACATGTTGTACTTCTGGATGGTGTTCCACACGTCGGCATGGACGCCGCCGGGATTCACGTCCTGCGTGACGGCGATCCACTGCGCCGCCGGGAACGTCCCACCGTTACGCTCGACGTAGGTGCGCAGATCGACCGGCTCGCCCGTCGAGCGGTACTTGGCGGTGCCGGGTCCGCCGCCCGGGCCGTGGCACGGGGTGCAGTACTGCTCGTACCTGATCTTCCCGACCTCGGCGTTCGCCTTGTTGATTGTCGGATTCGGTTTCACCCCCGTCGCGCATCCCCACATCGCCGTGAGCGTGATCGCGAGAGCCACCGCGTGCACGCCCGATCGTCCCCGGTTGATCCACGCTGCTGTTTGGCCGTCCACACGCCCCCCCTTTCGTGGTTGGCGCCCTATAGCGTCCGGCCTCGCACGACCGCAACTGCCCACCTGGCGGCGCGCGCTGCGGCGCGCTAAGCGGCACCCGTGACCTACGTCCTCGAGGACTGGTGGCGCCTGCTCCCCGGTCACGCGGCGCCGATCGCACTGGCCCTCGTCGCGATCGTGTGCGGCGCCATCGTCGGCGCCGAACGAGAACAGCGCGAGAAGCCCGCCGGGCTGCGCACGCTGGTCCTCGTCTGTCTCGGGTCAGCCGTTTTCACGATGGCATCCTTCGCGTTCACCACTACGACCGGCGACTCCGGCCGCGTCGCCGCCCAGATCGTGACCGGCATCGGCTTTCTCGGCGCGGGCGTCATCCTGCGCGAGAGCGTCGGCGTCACCGGCACGACGACGGCCGCGTCGATCTGGATCACGGCGGCCATGGGCATGGTCGTCGGGGCGGGCCGGGCGGGCGCCGGCCTCGGCCTCGCGCTCCTGATCCGCGCGACGCTCGTGGCCCTGCATTTCGTCGAGGAGCACCGGATCGCAGGCCTGCCGCCCACCCTCGTCGCGATCGCCTTCGACCCGAACCACGGCAAGACGCTGATCCGGATCGAGCAGCTCCTGGTCGCGTTCGACGTCGCCTACGAGGTCGTGGGGACCGTGGAGGGATCGGGCGACTTCGCTCGGGGGCGCTTCCTCTTCCGCCTGCCACGCCGTCACCAACGCGATCTGCTCGCCCAGCTGGCCGCGCTTCCCGAGGTGCGCGAGATCCACGAGGAGACGCCGGCGGTCTGACGCCTGGTGGACGCGGCGCACCCCACCACGGTACGTCTCGCGCATGCCGAAGAAGGATCCGGATGTCAGGCGCGCAGGTGAGATCGCCGAGCGGTTCGTGAAGCCGTTCCGGGTGACGAAGGGCAAGCACTTTCGCCTGAAGGACATCGATCCGGGCGACACGCGCGGCCTCGACATCGGGAAGAAGAAGGCGAACGAGACGCTCGCCCGCGGTATCGAGGTGCTGAAAACCCAGCAGGACATGCTCTACGCACAGGATCGCTGGGGCGTGCTGCTGGTCTTCCAGGCGATGGACGCCGCCGGCAAGGACGGCACGATCAAGCACGTGATGTCGGGCGTGAACCCGCAGGGGTGCCAGGTCTACTCGTTCAAAGCACCGTCGAACGAGGAGCTGGACCACGACTTCATGTGGCGCTCGGCCAGGTGCCTCCCCGAGCGCGGCCGGATCGGGATCTTCAACCGGTCCTACTACGAGGAGGTGCTGGTGGTGCGCGTGCACAAGGAGATCCTCGCGCGCCAGAAGCTGCCGCCGCAGCTCGTGAGCAAGCACATCTGGGAGGAGCGCTACGAGGACATTCGCGGCTTCGAGCAGTACCTCGCGCGGCAGGGATGGGTGATCCTCAAGTTCTTCCTGCACGTCTCGCGCGCCGAGCAGCGCAAGCGCTTCCTCGAACGGCTCCAGTACCCCCGCAAGAACTGGAAGTTCTCGGCCGCCGACGTCACCGAGCGCCAGTACTGGAAGGACTACATGCAGGCCTACGAGGACGCGATCCGCGCGACGGCGGCGCCGCACGCGCCGTGGTTCGTCGTCCCGGCCGACAACAAGTGGTTCACGCGTCTGGTGGTGGCGGCGGCGGTCGTCGATGCGCTAATCGACCTCGACCTGCACTATCCCAAGGTCGACCGCGTGCAGCGGGCCCAGCTCCGGGAGGCCCGCCGCGCGCTCGACAAGGAGGCCTAGCTCTTCGGACTGCGGATACTAGCTCGAGCGCGGCGCGGGACCGCCCTGCTGCACGCCGATCCACACCTCGCCACCGTGATAGTGCTCCTTCTTCCAGATGGGCACGATCTCCTTCAGGCGGTCGATGAGCCAGTGGCACGCCTCGAACGCCTCGCGGCGATGGCCCGCCGAGACGGCGATCGCGACGCTCGCCTCGCCGACCGGCACGACGCCGAGGCGATGCACCATCGCCACCTTGCGCAGCGGCCAGCGCTTCTTCGCCTGGGCGGCGAGCGCGCGCATCTCCTTCGTCGCCATCGAGACGAACGCTTCGTACTCGAGCCGCCGGACCCGACGGCCGACGTTCTCGCTCCGCGTCGTCCCGACGAACGTGACGATCGCACCCGCGCGCGGATGGCGGACCGCGGCATCGAGCGCCCGGAGGTCGATCCGTCGCTTCACGATCCGGAACACGCTAGGCGCCTCCCGACACGGGCGGGAACACCGCCACCTCGTCGCCGTCCTTCGGGCGGTAGTCGGCGTCGACGTAGGCTTCCTTCACGGCGAAGCGGACGCGCACGCGCGCGACCTCGGGATGCTCGGCGACGACCGCGCGCCAGATCGCGCCCACCGTCGTCCGGGGCCCCGCGGTGCGCTCGATCTCGGACGCGCCGAGCCGCTCGCGGAGGATCGCGAAGACGCGCAGGCGGACGGTCACGGTCAGCCCCGCGCGAGCTTCACCATGTGGCCGAGCTCGGGGACCAGGAGCTTCGTCATCGCGAGCTCGACGGCGGCGGTCGATCCCGGCATCGAGGCGACGACCTTGCCGCGTGCGACGCCCGCGACGGCGCGCGACAGCATCGCAGCGGCGCCGATCTCCTGGAACGACAGCATGCGAAAGATCTCGCCGAAGCCGTCGAGCCGCTTCTCGAGCAGCCCGGCGATCGCCTCGTAGGTGGTGTCGCGTGGTGCGAGCCCCGTGCCGCCGTTGACGAAGATCGCGTCGACGTCCGGCCTGCCGAGAAGCGCCTCGACGTGTCGGCGGACGCGCGCCGGCTCGTCGGGGAGGATCGCCCGATCGACGATCGTGTGGCCGCCGGCGGCGAGCAGCTCGCCCGTCCTCGCTCCGCTCGTGTCGGTCTCGACCGTCCGCGTATCGCTCACGGTGAGGACGGCGCACGCGATCACGCGCTTGCCCTCGGCGCGATGCGCCTCGACCGACATGGGCCGGACTCTAGCCGGGCCGGCGGGACCGCGCTAGGACGCGGAGCGTGCGGGTGCTCGTCCACCTCGGCGACTCGTTCGCGGCGCAGATCGCGGAGGCCGTTCCCGGCGTCGAGACGATCGTGATCCCTACCGCCGATCCGATCGACCCGCAGCTTCGCGCCGACGCGCTGCTGACGCTGCCGTGGGGCACGCCGAACCTGGCCGAGGTCCTCGCCACCACCGGCGTGCGATGGATCCACACGGTCGGCACCGGCGTCGATCGCTTTCCCCTGGACGTCGTCGGCGATCGCCTCCTCACCTGCTCGCGCGGCGCGAGCGCCATCCCGATCGCCGAGTGGGTGCTCGCGCAGATGCTCGCGTTCGAGAAGAACCTCCCCGCGGAGTGGCTGCGCGCGTTCCCGTCGTCGTGGAACTTCCGGCCGACCATGGGCGGCCTGTACGAGAAGACGCTCGCGCTGGTCGGGATCGGCGGCATCGGCAGCGCGATCGCCGCGCGCGCGCTGCCGTTCGGCATGCGCGTGCGTGCCTTCCGGCGCACGGCGGCGCCGAGCCCGATCCACGGCGTCGAGATCGCGCCGACGCTGGACGATCTGCTCGCGACGGCGGATCACCTGGTGCTGGTCACGCCGGCCACGGCCGAGACGCGCGGGATCATCGGCGAGCGAGCGCTGCGCGTCGTGAAGCCCGGCGTCCATCTCGTGAACGTGGCGCGCGGCCCGCTCGTAGACGACGAGGCGCTCCGCCGCGCGCTCGACGACGAACGCGTGGCGCTGGCGTCGCTCGACGCGGTCGAGCCGGAGCCGCTGCCCGATGGGCATTGGATGTACACGCATCCCCGCGTCCACCTGTCCGCCCACGTGTCGTGGAACGGCCCCGGCGGCGGCGACGTCCTGGTCGGCAAGTTCGTCGCGAACCTGCGCCGAATGCTCGCCGGCGAGCCCCTCGAAGGCGTCGTCGACGTTGCGGCAGGATACTAGGAGGCCGGCGTGACGCCGCAACCCAACGGGCGTATTTCGTCTCCCGCGCCAGCTTGGCTGGCCGCGGCATGCCGGTCGCGCGTGCCACGAACGCGACACACTCGCGTCCTACCCCGACCCAAGACGGAGTCTTGGGTCGGCCTCCTAGAGCCCGCCGACGCGCTTCAGGATGACGTCGTTGTAGCTCTTGCCCGCGGGAATGAACGCGTCGGCTTCGTGGGGCATGTAGGTCACGTACAAGGCGCGGCGGCCCGGGCCGGTGCCGGTAGGTGGCGGCGCGGCGTGCATCACGTCGCCGAAGTGGAGCGTGCAGTCGCCGGGCTCCGTGTCGACGGCGACGGTCGCGGCACGCGAGAGGTCGCTGCGGTGACACGATCCCCGCCACGACCCTGGAACGAAATGGAGGCGGCCGCTCGCTTCCGTCGCCGCATCGAGCTGCACGCCGAGGTTGATCGAGGGGCACCGTACGGGATGCCCCCCGAGGCCGCAGTCGCGATGCCACGGAAGGTCCGAGAGGCCTTCGGACACGTTCGCGTTCTTGATGACGACCGAGTCGCCGTCGCTGTGGTCGTGCACGGCCCGCAGCGGCGTGTCGGAGAGCGCGGCCAGGCGACGCAGCCGCGGATCGTCGGCGAGGGCCGCGATCTCCGGCGACACGAGCCCGAGATAGATGAGGCGGCAGAGAACCTGCGCTCCGTCGGTCCGCTTCGCCCACCAGGAGCGCCCGTCACCGGGCTTCGCCTCCGACTGGTGGCGTTCGACGACCTCGACGAGGCGGGCGATCTCGTCCCGGGTGAAGACGCTCCGCACGTGGAGGTAGCCCGTCGCGTGCAGGAAGTCCCGCAGCTCGTCGTCGGGATCGCCGAGCGCGAAGCTGCGGCTCGGGTCGAGCGCCACGCCGTCGCGCCCGCGGAGCACCGTGTGTCTCGGATCGAAGATGGACCGGCCGCTGTAGAGCGCGCGCAGCGCAGGCTCCCAGCGCTCCAGGTCCGGTGATCCGCCGGCGACGAAGCGCAGGCGATCGCCGTAGAGGAGGCCCGCCGCCGTCGCCAGCTCGCGGGCGAAGTCGCACCAGGCGTCCTCGTCCATCAGGACGACCGTGGTCGCGTCGTCGCCGGCTTCGATGCGGATCTCTCCTCCGTCCGGTGTCAAGCGGTACGATCGGCCGTCCACGAGACGGAGCGCGATCGAGGGCACGCCGGCGACGTCGGCCGCCGCCATGCGGCCGATCCCGGTGCGCAATCGCTCCGAGAGCACGCGGCGGTGGACGTCGTCGAAGTCGAGCGGCGGGAGCTCCACGGTCAGCTCACCATCCTCAAACCCGCGATCCCGGCGACGACGAGGCCGATGCAGGCGAGGCGCGCGGGCGTCGCGGGCTCGCCGAGCAGGACGACGCCGAGCACGGCCGTGCCGACGGCCCCGACGCCGGTCCACACCGCGTACGCCGTCCCGACCGGGAGCGTGCGGAGCGCCTGCCCGAGGAGGTAGAGGCTCACGACCATCGACGCCGCCGTCCACACGGTCGGCCACAAGCGCGAGAAGCCGTCGGTGTACTTGAGCCCGATCGCCCAGCCCATCTCGAAGATCCCGGCGACGATGAGGACCACCCAAGGCATCGCGGCTTCCCTCCCTCAGGTGTGGTCGAGCACCAGCCGGCACGGGTCGCGGCGCACCCGGCGGCGCGGCACGTACGCGAGGAGCGCCTCGACTCCGGTGCCGGCGAACGCCGCGTCGACCGCGGCGCGCTCCTGCGCCGCGAGCGCGCGATACGCGTCGGTCACCCGCTGCACCATCCACATGGTGTACGGCGTCGTGATGCGCTCGAGCGGGATGCCGCGCAAGCTCGACCCGTGCATCCCGACCACGCGCGGGAGGAATCCCTCGTGCGTCATGTTGGCGTCCGCCCACGCTTCGAAGGCGCGCGCGATGTCGAGGATGAACGGGACGGCGTCTTCGCCGGCCAGCTCGACGACGGGACGCATCGTGGGCGGAATCGCGTCGACGGGGAGCCAGTCACCGAAGCTCTCGGGATCGGGGTGGTTCATCCGCTCGATCCAGTGGCAGATCCGCGGCGCGATCTCGCGCATGAGCCGCCCGGGTACGGCGTCGAGGTAGAGGTGGGGATACAGAAGCCCGATGAGGGCGCAGTCGCCGAGCGACGGCCGCGCACCCAGGACGTACGGGTATTCCTCCAGATGGGCGTCGAAGGCCCGCAGCAGCTCCTTCGTGTGCGCCTCGACGGCGGGGATCGTCTCCGGCGTGACGCCGGACACACGCGTGAACACCTGTACGCTCTCGGCGAGGCGTGTCGCGCCCTGCGTATCGCCCGAGGACGCGGTGAAGTCCGCGATCGCCTTGGTGGCGCTCTCGGGGAAGCTCCAGCGGTAGTGCACGCCGGGCAGGAGCAGGAACTCGTCGTCGTAGATCTCGAGGACGAGCCCCAGCATCCGCTGGACGGGCGTCTTCGGGTAGAGCGGCGGCTCCGGGTAGCGGCGCTCGATCTCGTCCAGGATGACGCTCGAATCCTGGAACACCTCGCCGTCGGGCGTGACCAGCACGGGGATCTGCGAGAGACCCGTCCGCGGACGGATCACCTCGCGGTACGCCTGGGGCGTCGGCAGAATCTCGTCGAACGGCACGTGCTTGTAGCGCAGGGCCGGTCGCACCTTCGCCGAGAAGTAGGAGACCTCGGCGGCGTAGAAGCGATGGTGTCTGGATCTCACGAAACCCCCTTTGTCGCGACGTGCGTCGCGAGCGCTTCGGCCGCGCGCGCGAACGCGGCGGCGTCCGGGTAGCGAAGGCCGTGCACCACGCGCGTCACGCCGATATCGGCGAGCTCGTGGACGACGTCCGCGGCGCGTGCGGGCTCGCCGAGCGGCAGCGTCGTCACCATGACGACCTCCGGGCGCGGTCGCCCCGACTTCGCGGCCAGCTCGTGGAGCTGCTCGATCGCGGGACGGAGCGCCACCGGGTCGCTGCCGCCGTTCGGCATCCAGCCGTCGCCGAGCTCGACGGCGCGCCGGAACGCGTGCGGCGGCGCGCCGCCGACGAAGATCGGCGGACGCGGAGGACGCGGAAGGAAGAGGAAGCGCTGGCCGTTCGACTCGACCTCGTCGGCGTCGAAGCAGCGGCGCAGGAAGGCGAGCGTCGCGTCGGTCACGCGGCCGCGCTCCTTCCGCGCCACCCCGACGGCGCGGAACTCGGCCTCCATCCATCCCGCGCCGACGCCCAAGCGCAGGCGCCCGCCCGAAAGCTCCTGGATGGACGCGACCCACTTCGCGGTCGCGAGCGGCGGCCGGTAGGGCAGCACGAGGACGCCCGTGCCGAGCCCGATGCGCGTGGTCGCGGCGGCGAGAAAGGCGAGCGTCGCGAGCGGATCGAGGTAGCGGCCGCCCGAGCCCTCGGCCTCGTCGGGCGGGATCGCGATGTGATCGGCGACCCAGAGGTCGTCGATCCCGGCCGCCTCGGCGGCCCTCGCGCACGCGAGAATCGTCTCGCGCGTCGACTGCGGTCCCATGTTGCGGAGGTAGAGGCCGAGCTTCATGGCTCACCGTACCTCGACGCGGGCGACGCCCGCGAACGCGCAGGTATAGAGGTCGCGCCCGAACCCGGGTGCCTGGAACACGACCGACTGCACGGGGCTGCCGGTTGCGACCCGTCCGAGCTCGCGGCCCGTCTCGAGGTCGAGGACGACGACGTGCTCGCCCACGCCTTCCTGGAAGTCGTTGACGGCGATTTCGCCCGTATCCGGATAGAGGAGGAAGTGGTTCGCGGCGCCGAACGGGTGATCCCACAGGCGCGCATACCGTCCCGGCCCGTCGAACCGGAAGGCGGCGATGCGCGCGTTGCCGCTGTCGTACGCGACGGCGATGCGGCGATCGGGCTCGAAGGCCGGCGGATTCGCGACCGTGCCGTGCGCGACGCCGAACGGCGTCATGAGCTCCCAGTCGCGCGCGTCGGCGAGCGACACTCGCACCAGATGGATCGGCCCGGTCGCCGTGCCGCCGCCGCGGAACGATCCCGAGAACGTGTTGGCGCCGTTGTCGAGGAACCACGTGTGCCCGCCCGCGATCACCGGATCCCAGCCGTACGACTGTTCGGCGTCGGACGCCGTCAGGTAGCGCACGCGCCAGTCGTCGAGCGCGAGGCGGCCACCCGCATAGCGCAGGCGGAAGATCGTGTGGTCGCCGACCACGTAGACGTGCTCGCCCGCGTCCGACAGGTCCTTCGAGATGCGCGCGATCGAGCCCTCGGGAATCTCGACCTCAGGACCGACCGGCCGCAGCTCGTCTGGCTCGAGCACGACGAACGCGGAGCGCGCGCTGCCGTCGAAGACCATGTTCTTCATGACGAGGTTGCCGTCGGAGAGCACGAGCAGGCTGTTGTACGCCTGCGGCCGGGGAAGCCGGCGGCTCGCGACGAGCGTGCAGTCGGCGTCGAGCTTGTGACAGAACGTGCCCTGCGTGACGTAGAGGAAGCCGTTTCGGTGCGCGACGATCCCGCCCGGCCACCACGCGCCGCCGAGCTCCAGATCCGGCGAGCGCCGCAGCGGCTCGAGCGACACCGGGTCCACGCGCTCGACGAAGACGGCGCCGTCGGCCGAGAAGGACGTGCTGCCCTGGAGGTAGACCTCGCCCGGCGCGCGCAGCACGACCATGTTGCAGACGAAGAGTGAACGGAACGTCACACCGAGACGCTCGCCGGCGCGGACGCCGAGGCCGCGCGTCCGCGGCACGAGCTGCCGGCGCGGCCCGCCGTCCTCCGCCGGCCACGGCGAGTCGTAGAGGCCGGGCGGCGGACCGGCGGCGTCGCGCGCGGTCGTCACGCCCAGCGCGCGCGGAGGTACTCGCCGATCTTGTCGATCGCCTGCTGTCCCTCGGGAAGCATCGGCGCGAACGCCTGGAAGACGTGGATCATGTCGTCCCACTGCTCGAGCGTCACGTCGACGCCCGCCTCGCGCGCGCGCTCGGCGAGCCGGACCGAGTCGTCGAGGAGCGTCTCGGCGGTGCCGACCTGGACGTAGAGCGGCGGCAGACCCGAGAGGTCGGCGTAGAGGGGCGCCGCGAGCGGCGTGCGCGGCGGATGATCGGCGAGGTAGTGCTGCGCCATCATCACGAGGTGCTCCCTCTGCACCATGGGATCGACGTCGGCCTTCGTCGTCATGGATTCGCCCACGCCCTCGAGGTCGACCCACGGCGATAGACAAACGCCGGCCGCGGGCAGCGGCTGCTCCTGGTCGCGCAGCGCCACCAGCGTCGCGACGGTGAGCCCGCCCCCCGCGGAGTCTCCCGCGACGGCGAGATCCGCGGCGTCGTAGCCCTCGCCGATCAGCCACCGGTACGCGGCCGTCGAATCCTCCACGGCTGCCGGATGCGGGTGCTCGGGCGCCAGCCGATAGTCGACGTTCAGGACGCGCGCGCCCGACGCCCGCGAGATCCGTCCGGCGAGGTCGCGGTGCGTGTTGATCGATCCCATCACGTACGCGCCGCCGTGCAGGTACAGGACCACGCGGTCCTCGTGCGCACCGGGGGCCGACACCCACTCGGCTCGCACGCCGCCGGCCGCGGTGGGCTCGTGCGTGACGTCGGGCGCGAGCGGCATGAGGCTCGTCATGCTCTCCATGCCGGCGCGCAGCGCGACCGGGTCGACGATTTGCGGGGTGGCGTCGCGCTGGGCCCGCAGCATGTTGACGACCATTTGCAGCATGTCGCTTGCCATGGGCCGGCACCGTACAGCGGGGGACGGAGAATTTGCAACGCATGTGCGCGGTCGAGCGGACGGTGCAGTTCTCCGCACCCCGAATTCGGTATTGCGGGGCGAAGCGCCTGCTGCGTAGGGTCCTGGGTATGAAGACGGTGGTCGTCGCGGGCCTTCTGATCCTTGCCGCCGTGCCGAGGATGGCGTTCGGGGGATGCACCTCGTCCGACGATGCGCAGACCGTGAGGAAGAGCCTGCGGCAGGCGGTGCGGTGCAACGATCGGAAGTTCAAGAACCAGAACACGACCTGCCAGCAGACGGTGCCGCCGACGTGTGCGGACACGATGGTCGCCGATGCCGTGCGCCTCGCGTACGGGGCGAACGATCCGCCGGCGGCGGAGATCGACGCCGGCGCGCTGAGCCTCCAGTACCGCTGCCAGAAGCAGATCGGGAAGGCGGTCTCGAGCTACGTCGGGAAGAAGCTCCGCTATCTCACGCTCGGCATCGATCCGGCGCTCGCCGACGAGCGCGCGGCACGCCAGCTCGAGAAGATTCCCCTCAAATGTGCGGTCACCGTCGCGGCGGACGCGAGCGGCGTGGTCATCCCGAACGTGGGCCCGCAGTGCGCAGCGGCGGTCGGCGCGGTCGGGACGCCGGTCGACACGGCCGGGCTGCAGACGTGCCTGCACACGCTCGGACGCACCTGGGTCGACCGGAACGGGCCGAACCCGCAGCCGCTGCGGCCGAACATCCTGTTCATCCTCTCCGACGATCAGCGCTGGGACACGACCGATGCGACGCAGGCGCCGGCGGGCGAGCTCATCATGCCCGGGCTTCACCACGAGCTAGGCGACTCCGGCGTGCGCTTCACGCAGGCGTTCATGACGACGCCGCTGTGCTGTCCGTCGCGCTCGAGCATCCTGCGCGGGCAGTACGCGCACACGACGGGCGTGCTCTCGAACTCGGGGCCGCACGGCGGCGCGCACGTCTATCCGGCCGACGGCGTGAGCCTCGGCACCATGCTGCAGAGCGCCGGTTATCGGACGGGCTTCATCGGCAAGTACCTGAACGGCTACCCCGCGCTCTGGACGGCGGGGAGCCCGCCGTTCGTGCCCGCGGGGTGGGACGAGTGGCACGTCTTCGAGCAGCCGACCTACTTCAACTACACGCTGGTCCGGAACGGCGTGGGCTACGACCACGTCGAGGAGCTCCACGGCGCGGCGGACGCCGACTACTCGACCGACGTCCTGCGCGAGATCGCGCGGGACTTCATCACGACCTCGGCGGCGACGGGCGAGCCGTTCTTCCTCTATCTGGCGCCGAAGGCGCCGCACCTGCCCGAGGAGCCGGCGCCCCGCCACGTGGACAAGTACCTCGGCATCGCGCCGTGGCGTCCCGCGTCGTACAACGAGTCGGACGCGGAGCTCGACGACATGCCGATGTGGGTCCAGAACACTCCGCTCCTCGACATGGGCGCGATGGCGGCGCTCGACGCGATCCGCCAGCACCAGCTCGAGATGCTCCAAGCCGTCGACGAGATGATCGGCGGCTCGACGCAGTTCGCGATCACGGGCCTCATGCAGACCCTGCGCGACCTCGGCATCGCCGACCACACGCTCGTCGTCTATTTCTCCGACAACGGGTGGCTGTGGGGCGAGCACCGGCAGGACCGCAAGAACAAGCCCTTCGAGGAGGCGATCCGTGCGCCCATGTTCGTGCGCTATCCGGCGCTGGCGCCGCTCGCGCGGATCGAGTCGAACGCCATGACGCTCAACATCGATCTCTGCCCCACCTTCGCCGAGCTGGCCGGCGTCTCGCTGCCGCCGATCCAGTTCGACGGCCGCAGCCTCGTGCGCATCCTCGACGGCACGGCGCCCGCATGGCGGACCGACTTCGTGACCGAGGGCTGGCCGGCGCAGCGCGTGTGGGCGACGGTGCGCGAAGCGCAGTGGAAGTACACCGAGACGGTGAAGTCGAACCAGCTTCCCCTCCCGCCGATCGAGGTCGAGCTGTACGACGTCGTCGCCGACCCGCTCGAGCAGAGCAACGTCGCGCCCCTCTACCCCGACGAGGTGGCACGCCTCGCGGCGAAGCTCCGCTCGCCGGGCTATCGCCCGCTCTGGCCGTCGGACGCCGACGGCACGTTCGACGACCCGGACGAGTGATCGCGGCATCCATCTTGATTTCATCGCCGGACTGACTCACTGTCTGCCGCGTTCGCGCGCGACGGCGCGCCAAGGAGGGCAGCATGCCAGAGCATCGCCAGGGGGATGCACCGCCCCGACCAGCCCTACGCGCTGGTCGTCATGTGCTTCGGATGCCACAACGTGCCCGAGGAGAAGCTGGTGAACGTCGTCGGGCACCAGCCGGGCAGCACCTTCGAGCTGGTATCGTGGCTCGAGGGCGAGGTGCGCCACAACTACGCCAGCGGCGGCCGCAACCGCGAGGACACGCCGGATCGCAAGCGCGTCCTCTACGTCCTCGGGCAGATGGTCGGCGACGGGGCGCGACGCGAGCTCGCGACGCTGCGGGCGGGCGACGTCTTCGGCGAGATGGCGCTCGGCTTCCTTCACCTGGAGTAGCCGACCGCGGCGCGTACCTCCGGCCACGCCGCCGAGGCGGGATCGACGGGTTGGCGATGGTCGATCCCCGGCAGCGCGATCAGCGTGGCGTCGTCGCCGCGCACCTTCGCGATCTCCACGTAGCGCTCGCTCATGGCGAACGGAACGACGGTGTCCGCGGTGCCGTGGAGCAGCACCTGCGGTACGCCGAGCGGGAGGAGCTCGATCGGCGAGGCGGCGGCGTAGCGCTCCGGCACCGCGTCGGGGCCGCCGCCGAGCAACTGCGCGATCACGTCGACCTTCGCCGCGCCGAAGGCCCGCAGGTCGGCGACGCCGGCGATCGATATCGCGCGCGCGATCCGCAGCGGGTCGTCGGCGTGGAGCGGACCCGACGCGATCCTGGCGCGGCCCGCGAGCCAGAGCGCGAGCTGTCCACCCGCGGAGTGGCCGAGCGCGGTCACGTGCCCGAGGTCGAGCCGCCGCTCGGCCGCCATCCCCCGCAGGGCGTCGGCCGCCGCGCCGACGTCGAGGAACGTGCCGGGCCAGCCGCCGCCGTCGTTGCCGAGCGCGCGATACTCGACGTTCCAGGTGGCGACGCCCTCCTTGGTGAGCGCGTCGGCGAGCGAATCCATGTACGTGAGCCCGGAGGCCGCGAGCCAGTAGCCGCCGTGGATGACGATCACGACGGGATACGGTCCCCGCCCCGCGGGCGTCCGCAGATCGCCGAACTGGCGCGCCGCGCTTCCGTACGCGATGCGGATGGGCCCGCTCGCGACGGGCGCGCTCGCGCCCTGCTGCGGTTCCCCTTGCCCGCACGCGACGGCGAGGACTCCGGCCCCGAGCAGCCGGAGGAGCGCGCGCCGCCCGAATCGCACCTCAGCTCCCGCGCAGCCCCGCGAGACACCCGGCGCGCTCGAGCACGCCGTCGAGCCACGGCGTGCCGGCGACCTTCGCATAGCGCGCCCGCAGCGCCGCCAGCGACTTCGCGTGGTACTTCTGCGGCTCCTGCGCGAAGGGTTTCCCCTCGAGCGTGCAGGTGAGCTCTTTCGCGCCCGCGGCGAGCGCCTGCGCGTTCGCGAGCGTCCACGGGAAGAACACGGCACCGATCTCGTCGCGCAGGAGCGGTAGCAGCGTCGGCTCGAGGCGCTCCCACGGCTCGAAGGCGCCCTCGCCCGTGGGGTCGAGCATGCGCGCGATCCAGGCGAGCGTCCGCGGCGCCTTGGCGCGCATGACGGCGCCCGGCGTCGGGTCGGTCGAGCATTCGTAGAGCTGCGCGAAGAGGCCGAAGTCGCCGAGCGCCGGGCGGCCGCCGAAGAGATACGGCCGCATTGCCAGGTGCGCTTCGAGGATCGCGAGCTGGCGATGGAACGACGCTTCGATCGCGTCCTTGGTCTGCGGCGACGAGCCGACGAACGCGAGCCGCGGCACCATGCGTCCCTTGACGGCGCCGGTGACGGTCGGGAGCGCGTCCGCGTCGAGGCCGGGATTCATGCTGTGTGCGATCCGATCGGCCGCCGAGTCGGCGTCCGCCTGGTAGAACCAGCGGTAGTGGAACATGGGCTTGTTGCCCCACTCGTCGGCGTACTCCTCGATCAACGCCGAGAGGAACGCGAGCCCGGGGTCGGCCGGGTCGAGCGCCGGCTCGGGGTGGAGCGCCTCCATCTTCTCGATGATGGGCGTCGAGTCCTGCATCGCCGTTCCCTCGGGCGTGACGACGAGCGGGATCAGCGGCAGCTTGGCATAGCGGTTGTACTCGTCCATGCGCGTCACGTCGCGCACGACCCATTCGTGGGGAATGCGCTTGTAGCGGAAGTACGAGCGGACCTTCACCGAATACGGCGACAGCTCGACGCCGAAGATGCGATACATGCGACCTCCCTCAGCTTCGCCCGATGAAGTCGACGACCACGCGCGCGAGCTCTTCGCCCCTGTCCTCTTGCAGGAAATGTCCGCCGCCCTCGATGGTGGTGTGCGGCCGACCCTTGGCGCCCGGCACGCGCTCCTGGAAGATGCGATCGGCGCCGCGCGTGATCGGGTCCTGGTCGCTGAAGGCCGTGAGGAACGGCTTCGCCCACTTCGACAGCACCTCCCAGGCGGCGCGGTTCGCGGGCGCCGCGGGATCGTCGGGGGTGACCGGTACGAGCACCGGGAACTGCCGCGCCCCGGCCTTGTAGCGATCGTCCGGGAAGGGTGCGTCGTACGCCGCGATGATCTCGGGCGAGAGGTCGCTCGTGCAGCCGCCGCGCACGATGCCGCCGACGTGGAACTCGGGCGTCGTCTGCGAGTACTCCCTCCAGGCGAGGAACGCCGGACCGGCGGGGACGTCGCCCGTCGGCAGGAACGTGTTCGCCACCACGACGCGCGCGAAGCGATCCGGATGCTCGGCCACGAGGCGGAGCCCCAGCAGCCCGCCCCAGTCCTGGCACACGAGCGTCGCGCCGCGGAGATCGAGCGATACCAGCACGTGTCGCATCCAGTCGACGTGGCGCTGGAAGGTGTAGTCCTCGCGCCGCGTCGGCTTGTCCGAGCGTCCGAAGCCCACCAGGTCCGGCGCGACGGCGCGATGGCCGGCGGCGGTGATGATCGGGATCATCTTCCGGTAGAGGTAGGACCACGACGGCTCCCCGTGCAGCATGAGCACGGGCGCGGCGCTGCGCGGTCCTTCGTCCAGGTAGTGGATGCGCAGGCCGTCCACTTCCGTGTAGTGCGGCGCGAACGTGTAGCCTGGCAGGTTCGCAAAGCGAGCGTCGGGTGTGCGAAGTGTCTCCATGGGTCGTTCTCCAGGTGATCGGATATGGCAGGCTCGCCGCCTTCACAAGAGGCGCGCCGGGAGGCAGGATGCGCGCGCGTGAAGCTCGCAACCTGGAACGTGAACAGCATCCGCGCGCGCTTGGGGCGCGTGCTCGCCTGGCTCGAAGCGCAGCGTCCCGACGTCATGTGCCTCCAGGAGACCAAGGTCGAGGACGGCGCGTTCCCCGCCGACGAGCTGCGCCGCCTCGGCTACCAGTGCGCGTTCCACGGCCAGCGCACGTACAACGGCGTCGCGATCCTCTCGCGCACGAAGCTCGACGACGTCACGCGCGGCTTCGGCGACGGCGACGAGGACGCGCAGGCGCGCCTGCTCGCGGCCACCACCGCAGGCGTCCGCGTCATGTCGGTCTACGTGCCGAACGGCGAGAGCGTCGGCTCGGAGAAGTTCCGCTACAAGCTCGACTGGATGGAGCGGCTGCGCCGCTACGTGAAGGGGCAGCTCGGCGAGCGGCGGACGGCCATCCTGTGCGGCGACTTCAACGTCGCGCCCGCCCCGCTCGACGTCCACGATCCGGCGGCCTGGGAGGGCAAGGTGCTGTTCTCGGAGCCGGAGCGCACCGAGCTCCGCAAGATCGTGGACGCGGGGCTCGTGGACCTGCTGCGGACGATGCATCCCACCGAGCCGCTCTTCACCTGGTGGGACTACCGCATGCTGGGCTTCCCGAAGAATCGCGGGCTCCGCATCGACCATCTGCTCGCGACGCCGGCGCTCGCCGAGCGCGCGACCGCGTCGGGCGTCGACCGGAACTCGCGCAAGGGTAAGCAGCCCTCCGACCACGCCGCCGTGTGGGCCGAGTTCCGCGACGCCTGAGGCGGCTCACATGGTGAGGCCGCCATCGATCGAGACGATCGCGCCGGTCATGTAGCGTCCCTCGTCCGACGCGACGAAGGCGATCAGCGCCGCCACCTCCACCGGCTTCGCGTTCCCGAGCGGGGTCTTGATCTTGCCGAGCTTCTTGAAGTCGATGCCCTCGGGCGCCTTGCGGAAGACGTCCTGGAGGGGCGTTTCGATGCCGCCGGGCGCGATCGCGTTCACGCGCACGCCGCGCTCGAGGTACTCGTCGGCGAGCGCGCGCGTCAGCTGCACGACGCCGCCCTTCGACGCGCAGTAGGCCGCGCTGTACGGCTGCGACATGAGTCCCGCGTTGGACGCGATGTTCACGATCACGCCACCGCCGTCGAGCAGGTGCGGGAGCGCCGCCTGGCAAACGAGGAACGTGCCGGTCAGGTTGACGGCGATGATGCGCTGCCAGTCGGCGAACGGCATCTCGTGCGAGTGGTAGAAGCGCCCGATGCCGGCGCAGTTGACGACCACCGAGGGCCGCCCGAGCTCGCGCGTCGCGGCGGTCACCGCGGACGTCACCGCGGCCGGTTCGGACACGTCGGCGGCGTAGGCCTGCGCGCGCCCGCCCTGCTCGCGAATCCCGGCCGCGGTGCGGGACGCCCCGTCGACGGCGACGTCGACGCAGGCGACGGCGGCGCCTTCCGCCCCGAGGCGGGCGGCGGTCGCGGCGCCGAGCCCCGATCCGGCGCCGGTGACGATGGCGGTGCGACCTTCGAAGCGGTTCGTCGACATGCGTCCAGCAAGATCACGCGCCCGGGGGCGACCGCAACGCGGCCTCGGCACCCCGCGAGCCCCACGACCCTCTTGACGTAGGTCCCGAGTCGGTGTTAGGCGATCGCCTAAGTCATATGCCTAACTCCAGGGAGACCGCATGGCCGTAGCCGCGCGCCGCAACGAGACCGCCGAGGCCATCCTCGACGCGGCCGAGCGCCTGCTCATCGAGGTCGGCCACGCCAACGTCACCACCCGCGGGCTCGCGGCGGAAGCGCGCGTGAACCAGGGCCTCGTCCACTACTATTTCGGCGCGATCGAGCAGGTGTTCCTCGAAGTGCTCGATCGCTTCACCGAGCGGCTGATCGTGCGCCAGCGCGCCATGTACCAGGCGGACGCTCCCTTCCTCGAGAAGTGGCGGACGGCGTGGCGGTTCCAGGAAGAGGACCTCGCGTCCGGCTACGACCGCATCTTCCTCGAGCTGCAGGCGATGGCCTGGACCCGTCCCGAGCTGCGTGCGCGCGTCGCGCACGTGAACGCCGAGTGGCGCGGCGTCCTGCGCGAGGCGTTCGGCCGCGCGCTGCGCGAGTACGGGCTCGACGAGCGCACCTGGCCACTCGAGGCGGTGACGGCCCTGGTCATGACGATGGCTCAGGGGTTCCAGCTCGAACGGATGTCCGGAATCACCGAAGGGCACGACGCCCTGCTCACCTGGATCGACGGCTGGCTCGCCGCGCGCGAGCCGAGGAGGGCCCACAATGCATCTCACCGCCAGCATGCCGGACGACGCGCCGACCGCGCTCTCTCCCGCCGCCGGCGTACGTGAGCAATCGCGCGCGCGCTATCCCGACGCCGAGGGATTCATCGAGCGGGACGGCGTTCGCGTGTTCTGGGAGCGCTACGGCGACGGCGAGCGGACGATCGTGCTCCTGCCGCCCTGGTCCATCGTCCACTCGCGCATGTGGAAGGCGCAGATCCCCTACCTCGCGCGGCATGCGCGGGTGCTCGCGTTCGATCCTCGCGGCAACGGGCGGTCCGACCGGCCGCACGCCACCGAAGCGTACGCCGAGGAGGAATTCGTCCGCGACACGCTCGACGTGATGGACGCGAACGGCGTCGGGCGCGCGATCGTCGTCGGGGTCTCGCGCGGTGCGCAGCGCGGCCTCCTGCTCGCGGCCGAGCATCCCGATCGGGTCGAGGGCGCCGTCTTCATCGCGCCGATGTTCCCGGCGAGCCTCTCGGGCGGACTCTTCTGGCGCATCCTCGCGAGCCCGGTGGTGCGTCGCTTCGCCGATCGTCCGATGCGGCTCGCCTACGGCTGGGGCAAGTTCAACGGCCACCACATGCGCACGCAGCACGCCGACTTCGCCGAGTGGTTCATCACCAAGATGTTCCCCGAGCCCCATTCGACCAAGCAGATCGAGGACGGCGTCGGCTGGGCGCTGGAATCGGACGGCGAGACGCTCCGCCGTTCGACGCTGGGCCCGACGCCCGCGTTCACCCGCCGCGCGCAACGCGAGCTCGCCCGGCGGGTGCGGTGCCCCGTCCTCGTGATCCACGGCGACCGCGATATCATCACCTCGCTCGCCGACGGCCGCGCGCTCGCGCACGAAACCCGTGGCCGCCTCGTCGTCATGCCGGGTGCGGGTCATCTCCCGCTGGCGCGGAAGCCCGTCGGCGTGAACCTCGCGATCCGCGACTTCCTCGAGACGAACGGCGACGAGCAGAAGCCGGTGCGGCCCGCGCCGCGCGGGAGCCGGCGCAGGCGCGCACTCTTCCTGTCCTCCCCCATCGGGCTGGGTCACGCGCAGCGCGACGTGGCGATCGCGCGGGAGCTGCGTCGCATCGTGCCGGACCTCGAGATCGACTGGCTCGCCCAGGACCCCGTCACGCGCGTCCTCGCCGCCGAGGGCGAGCGACTCCACCCCGCGAGCGCGCTGCTCGCCAGCGAATCGCGCCACCTCGAATCCGAGTCGGCGGAGCACGACCTCCACTGCTTCCAGGCGCTACGGCGCATGGACGAGATCCTGGTCGCGAACTTCATGGTCTTCCACGACGTCGTCCGTGCCGAGCCCTACGACCTCTGGATCGGCGACGAAGCGTGGGAGCTGGACTACTACCTGCACGAGAACCCGGGCGAGAAGCGCGCGCCGTACGCGTGGCTCACGGACTTCGTCGGCTGGCTCCCGATGGCCGACGGCGGCCGGCGCGAGCGGGCGCTCACCGCGGACTACAATGCCGAGATGATCGAGCACATCGAGCGGAACCCGCACGTCCGCGACCGGGCCGTCTTCGTCGGCAACGCGGACGACATCGTGCCCGAGCGCTTCGGTCCGGGTCTCCCCGGCATCCGCGAGTGGACCGAGCGCCATTTCGCCTTCGCGGGCTACGTGTCGGGCTTCGATCCGGCGGCGCTGGGCGATCGCGCGGCGTTGCGGGCCGAGCTCGGCTATCGTCCCGACGAGCGGATCTGCCTCGTGTCGGTCGGCGGCTCGGGCGTGGGACACCATCTCCTGCGTCGCGTGATCGCCGCCCATCCCGAAGCCAAGCGACGCGTCCCGGAGCTGCGCATGGTCGTCGTCGCCGGACCGCGCATCGATCCGGCGTCGCTGCCGTCCGCGCGCGGTCTCGAGGTGGTCGCCTACGTGCACAACCTCTACCGGCACCTCGCGGCGTGCGACCTCGCCGTCGTGCAGGGCGGACTCACGACCGCGATGGAGCTGACGGCGTGCAAGCGCCCGTTCCTGTACTTCCCGCTCCGGCACCACTTCGAGCAGAACGTCCACGTGCGCCATCGGCTCCAGCGCTACGGCGCGGGGCGCTGCATGGACTACGACACGGCGACGCCGGACGCGATCGCCGCCGCGATCGCCGACGAGATCGGACGACCCACGAGCTACCGCGACGTCGAGAACGACGGCGCCTGCCGCGCCGCCGCCCGCATCGCCGAGCTCCTTTGAGCAGACTGGAGAGGAGAGACACCATGACGACGACACCAACCCTCGACGAGTTCCTCGGCAAGCTGGTCGGCGACCTGGGAGCCACGTGCTCCGCGGCGCTGGTCGGCATCGGCGATCGGCTCGGGCTCTACAAGACTCTCGCGGGCGCGGGGCCGCAGACGCCCGCCGAGCTCGCCCGGCACAGCGGCACCGACGAGCGCTACGTGCGCGAGTGGCTCTGCGCGCAGGCCGCGTCGGGCTACGTGGACTACGACCCCGGCGCGGGCACCTTCTCCTTGAACGAGGTGCAGCGCCTCGCCTTCGCCGACGAGTCGAGCCCGGCGCACTTCCTGGGCGGCTTCCAGATCGCGCGCTCCATGTTCAAGGATCTCGACTGCATCACCGAGGCGTTCCGCAGCGGCGGCGGCGTCGCATGGCACGAGCACGACGTCGATCTCTTCTGCGGCACCGAGCGCTTCTTCCGCGCCGGCTACAACGCGAACCTGGTCGCGTCGTGGATCCCGGCGCTCGATGGGGTCGAGGCCAAGCTGCAGGCCGGTGCCCGCGTGGCCGACGTCGGCTGCGGCCACGGCGCGTCGACGATCATCATGGCGCAGGCCTATCCGCGCTCGACGTTCGTCGGCTTCGATTACCACCAACCCTCCATCGTGTCGGCGCGGCAGCACGCCGAGGAGGCCGGCGTCGCCGACCACGTGAGCTTCGAGACAGTCGCGGCCAAGCGCTTCTCGGGCAGCGACTACGACCTCGTCTGCATCTTCGATGCGCTCCACGACATGGGCGATCCGGTCGGCGCCGCGCGACACGTCCGCGAGTCGCTCAGGCCGGACGGCACCTGGCTCGTGGTCGAGCCCTTCGCCGGCGACCGCCTCGAGCAGAATCTCAATCCGGTCGGGCGCGTCTTCTACTCGGCATCCACCATGATTTGCACGCCGGCGTCCCGCTCGCAGGAGGTCGGGCTCGCACTCGGCGCGCAGGCCGGGCCGAAGCGCCTCGAGGAGGTCTGTCGTCAGGCGGGATTCACGCGCTTTCGGGTGGCGACCCAGACGCCGTTCAACGTCGTCCTCGAGGTTCGACCGTAGCGGCGGGGCCGTCGTCGAACCCCGCGATTCATCGCGCGTTCGCAGCTTCGCGCTTGACGATCCGCGCGCGGCCAGCCTATCCGCATCGCATGCGTCCCTTGCGTACCGTCATCGTCGCCCTGGTGATCGCCGCGGCGGCGACCGTAGCTCGCGCCGTCGACTGCCCGTTCGGGATGGGTGCCCTCCCCGCCGACACCCTGCCGCCCGGCACGCCGCACGGAAGTCAGATCCCGATCGACCACATCGTCGTGCTGATGCAGGAGAACCGCTCCTTCGACCACTACTTCGGGAGGCTCTACGGCAAGAAGAGCGGTCCGCCGCGCCACGCCTCCAACCCCGATCCGCTCGGCGGCCATCCGATCAAGGTGTTCCACCAGAAACGCTACTGCGAGGTCGCCGATCTCGATCACGGTTGGAGCGGCACGCACCGCGAGGTCGACAACGGCGAGATGGACGGCTTCACTGCGCAGAACGTGGATCCGAGCGATCCGAGCGGCAGCCGCGCGATGGGTGCGTACGCGAAGAGCGATCTTCGCTACTACTACAAGCTCTACAAGACGTTCGCGATCAGCGACCGGCAATTCTGCGCGCTCCAGGGTCCGACGTTCCCCAACCGCTACTATCTGCTCGCCGGCACGTCGTTCGGGCAGACGACCAACGTGATCCCACCGCTGGGCGGGCCCGAGTACACGCAACGGACGATCTTCAACCTGCTCGACGAGGCCATGCCGCCGGTGACGTGGCGGGTCTACTACTCGGACCTCCCCTTCGCCGGGCTGTTCGGTTACGTCCGGACGACCGGCCTCGCCAACCTGCGCCCGATCTCCGAGTTCTACACCGACGCGGCGGCCGGCACGCTCCCGCAGGTGAGCTTCGTCGACCCCGCGTTCACCGGCGAGGCCGAGAACGACGAGCACCCGCCGACGAACATCCAGGTCGGCCAGGCCTTCGCGGCCTCGATCATCGACGCAGTCATGACGAGCCCGCTCTGGCCGAGCACGGCCCTCATCCACACCTACGACGAGCACGGCGGCTACTACGACCACGTGGCGCCGCCCGCCGCCTGCGTCCCCGACGGGATCGCGCCGATCCTCGGGCCCAACGACGTCCCTGGAGCCTTCGACGCCTACGGCGTGCGCATTCCGCTGGTCGTCGTGTCGCCGTACGCGCGCAAGCACTACGTCTCGCACGTGCCGCGCGACCACACCGCGATCCTGCGCTTCATCGAGACGCGCTTCGACCTCCCCGCCCTCACGGCCCGCGACGCCAACACCGATCCGCTGACCGACCTGTTCGACTTCACGAGCCCGACGTTCGCGAAACCCCCGAACATGCCGAAGGCGGCCATCGACCCGAAGCGCCAGGCCCAGTGTAGCTGACGGTTCTTGAGGCGCGGGCGCCGTGGCGTCGGAGCGCGGGGCGGGTGGCGAGGGCTCCGCTAAGTTCGCCGCGCG